>JBCBCD010000067.1:0-14292 GCA_038530915.1 Bacteroidota bacterium | reverse complement strand
GGAAAGTGCCTGGCCACCCCCCCCCCCACATTTCCGACTCTTCTGTACTCCAGGTTCCAGGTTGCATATCCTCTATTGGTCAAATCAGTAGCCATTGCATCCATCAGATGTAAGTCAAAAGATGAAAGCCAACATCCACCATGAATAATTACTACCACCGGAAAAGGACCTTTACCTTCAGGTACTCTTAAGTCACCAAATTGATTTTCATCCTTTCCATAAGAAAAAGTAGCTACAGGTGGCTCAAAGGAAAGTTCTGCAACATCCTTGACTTTCATTAATTGGGATTCCTGTGCGAAGAGACTTGTAGCGGTTAGTGTAAGAGTAAGTAAAAAGAGTAAATGCTTTTTCATCTTGTAAAGTATTTGAAAACTAAATAGTAAACTAAATGAAGTTTTCAAAGTTTATAAGTCTAAATTATTCGATGCGATATTACAAAAGAGGTGCAAGAGTTTAATCATGCTATCAGAGTCGATTTCATCTTTGATCAATAAGGGAGCTAAACTTAAAAGTCCTGCCAGCCAGCATTTTATGTTCTGGGGCGCTTTGGAAACCCAAAATGATGCTTACGCATTTACAGCTCTTATTATTGATGATAAAAAACCACCAAAAGCACTTAGCTATCAGGTCCACTATTTCGATCAAGATCAAAAGACAGGTAAGATTTATATGGTCTATAATAAGACCGATTATATTCAAATCACCACTATTTCTATCAATGAACTTCTTGCCTATCGAAAGCAACTTGTTCAGCTTTACTTCCATTTGACAAAAGAACTCTTGCCACAGAAAGCAAAGTTACAAGACTGGCCCATTCAGGATGATCATTGTTTCCAACGTATTTTATTGGATAATTTATTCAATGGAGTATGGTATGATTTTTTGCCCCAAAAAAAACCAGCTTATCAGCAATGCAGTAACTTCCAATTGGGGAGAATGGTATATGATGCGCTGCACCTTTATTTTGGAAATCAAGAGATGATCACTCAGTGGAATCAAAAAAGCCTGGGTTTTAGAAATATTTAACGAAAAAAGAGAAAAAATATCTATAAGGCGGGAAAAAAACGGACTTTGTCATTGTCTAAGGAGTAAAATATCTTTTTGAAAAGGCTTCTAATGCATTCGGATTCTGAATTAATTGCAGCTGCCATAAAAGGCAATCGCCTAGCATTTAGGCAAATTGTGGAACGGCATGAACGTCAGATCCGATCTACGGTAGTAGGCATGTTGGGTGATGTGGTAGAAGCAGAAGATATTACTCAAGAGGTATTTGTACGCTTTTACAAAGTGATGTCTAAATACAAAGAAGAGGCAGCGTTGAGTACATATCTGACCAGAATAGCCATCAACCTATCATTAAATGAAATCAAAAAGCGTAAGCGGAAAAGCAAGTGGTTGGGTTATGCACAGACAGAGGAACAAGCTTATCAGATTGCTGATAGTACCAATGATAGTGAGCGTCTTGAAAAAAGAGAGATTATACGCAAGGCATTAGCGCGTTTAGATACAGATTTTAGAGCAGTAGTGGTGTTGAGGTTAATAGATGGATATTCTGTAAAAGAAACTGCCGAAATCTTAGATATACCTCAGGGGACTGTAGCCTCTCGTTTATTGCGGGCACAAAAAAAGCTACAGGCCATAATTAACAAAATTAGCGAATGATAATACGCCAAAATATGAAAGAGAATAAAGCATTGGATTTATGGATATACAGCCTCGATAATGAGCTGACAGTAGAAGAGCAAAATCTACTGGATGCTTATTTGAAGAAAGGACTGATTGATCCAATTCAGCAAGAGGAGATACTTGCCATGCGCAATGATTTCGCCTTATTGAAACTTGATGCTAAGCAGAATTTTGCTACTGCTGTTTTGGAAAAAATAGATACTGAAACATCAGAAGATACTTTTGCCATAATTGTGAAATTGATGCCAAGAGTTGCAGCTGCTTGTATCATTGTAACTATGCTAGCTGTATTGGGTACCTATTTTACTGAAGATAATCTAAGCCTGGAAGCTATAATAGGGATACAAGACTTAAATCCTGAAGATGCTTACTCCTTAATTATCGACTAGAAACAAAAAAACATGAAAGCTCTTAAAATAACTTTATTTGTATTATCACTACTTGGAGTTGGATTTATTTCCGGCTTCTACACCCATCGTGTGGTAGTACGCAATCAAATTAAAAACGTTGCTAAGATGCGCTTTGCACAAGGTTTTCAACAGCACTTGTACAGAGTTATTGAAGCAGATTCTGCACAGATTAAAGAATTAGCTCCCGAGGTAGACCAATATGCACAACAAATAGCAGAGTTGGGACAAACTCATAGATTAGAAAGACAAGCAGTAATGGATTCAATGATGAATACCATCAAACCTAAGTTATCTAATGAGCAAGTGCAGAAATTGGATCGATTTAGCAGACGATTCCGCTCCAGAGATCCCCGAAGAATGAAAAAACGTGAAAAAAATTCAAGGTCATGGGAAAAATAAGCCCTAAACCATTGTTTAAATAACAAATACACCTGATCAAAGTACTCGACTGTATTCCTTATTAAATCAAAGATTAAACTATTAAAAAATGAAGATGATGAAATTTGCCTTCCTAGGCATTGCTATGCTGTCTACCATCCTTTTGACAGCACAAAATGACAACAACCGTGGTCGTAGACAAGGTGGCGACCGTATTGAGATGCTTACCCAACAACTCAATTTAACAGATGATCAAGTAGCTCAAATACAAGCACTTGAAACTGATTTTAAAACTAAAATGAAAGCATTAAGAGATCAGGATTTTGAATCACAAGAAGACAGAAAAACTGCTTTCCAAGCACTGAGAGCTGAGCAAGAAACAGCCTTTAACAATATACTTACAGAAGAACAGCAAGCCGAGCTAAGCGCACTTAAGTCAGAGCGCAAAGAACGTTTTCAGAAGAGAATGGGTGAACGTAAAGCAAGGATGGAAAATGTAGATCGTGAGGCTATGCACAAAGAATTGAAAGCTTACCACGATGAAAATGTTTTGCCTACACTGCTTACTCAACGTGCCAAACTAGAAAGTAAAATCAGTGTAGAAGATCAAGAACTTATCACAGAATTAAGAGGACAAAAAGCTGAGATGACGGGTGAAAGAGGTACCAAAGGTCAACGTGGAGCTAAGAGAGGCGAACGTAAAGGGAAAAAAGAATTGACTGAAGAAGACAAGGAAAAGCGAGCAGAAGTAAAAGCTTTACTCGAAAAATATGCTGATGATATTAAAGCATTACATGCTGAAATAGAAACACAACAAGCTCAATGGACAGAGGACATCAAAGCCATTCGTGCTAAATACATACCTGAATCTGAAGAAGGGCGCGAAATGAAAAAACGTGGCAAGGGCAAAAAAGAAGGTAAAGGAGAAAAAATGAGAAAAGGAAAAAGAGAAGGTGGCATGAAGGCATTGCACTTTTTACTATTAGATCCCAACGCACCCAATACTTCTGAATTCCAACGCCAATCCATTAGTCCAAGTACCACTTTAAATAGTATTCGCACTTATCCTAATCCTGCAACAGAATTGACAACCGTAGAATACAACATCAAGCAAGCCGGAGAAATCATTATCGAATTGCGTAATAATCAAGGTAAGGTAGAGCAAACATTGTTGAACGCTTACCAGGATTTAGGTACGTATACTTTAGATGTAAACACTGCTAATTTAAGGAGTGGCACTTATTACATCACAATTATTGACCAAAAAGGTCAAACAACTCAACAACTAATTATTTCAAATTAGAAAGCTAAGCTATATAACCCTAATTTGTAATCGAAATCTAATGTTCGGGGCCTGCTAAGCAGGTCCCTTTTTATTCAGGTTGTTTACAAAGGTGGATTCATATATTCCAAGATAGAATCTCTTTGCAGTTTCGATTGCTCCCAAATATAAGGTACGACATGCCTGGAAAATCCGCTAGGACAATTGAATAATACACAAATACCAATCTTACGACTTGGATCCAGTGCAATCTCACTACGGTAGCCATTGACATATCCTCCATGATGGATCAATGTATCTATGCGGTTGTTTAAGGTATCAGAAAAAGTGTGTACCCGCCATCCTTTTGCATAATATGATTCTTTGTGCTTAGGCCATTTTTGATAATAACGGTATACGTCTTTAGTTGTAAGTTCAGTTTTGAAAACTTCATTCAATACTTCTTGACTGATTGCATCTGAATTATTTCCAAGCAAAGCTTTCAACCACTGTCCCATATCAGTAATACTTGCATTGACACCACCAGCGGCAATCGCATTATAGTACTTTTGATTGATAGGGACTTGTTCCCAACCAGTAGCTCTCCTTAAATGTGGAAAGGCTATATTACTATCCTGTGCAATGGTTTCATAAGAACAAGAAGCTCTTTCCATCTCCAGAGGATCAAAAATATATTGGTAAAGCAAGCTGTCAAAACTGCTGGATGTTGCCTTTTTTAAAACTTCCTGGCTAAGTGCAAAGGCCGCATTCTGATAACTAAACAAACGGCCAGGTGCATCTACTAATTCAATATCATCAAAACTAGCTGCAATCTCTTCCATAGAAAGACCTGCTTCTACCAAGTTAGTATACGTATGATATGGAAATCCACCAGAATGGGAAAGAATATGTCTTAATGACATCAACTGAGTGTAGGATGAATCTTTCACCTCAAAAGCAGGTACATAGGTTTTTACTTTATCATCCCAGTTTAGATGACCTTCTTTCACCAAAATACCGGAAAGGATGCCAGCAAAACCTTTCGACAAAGAACCAATTCTGAATAGGCTATTTTGATCGATTAATGCAATGCTATCCTTAGATTTTCGACCAAAGCCTTTTAAAAAAATGATCGAATCTTCCATTACAACTGCTACTGCAGCTCCTACAAAAGAATCCTTATATTTTGCCTGCTTAAAAAACTGCGTTAAATCCATTTGAAGGGTATCAATGTATGGATTAGATGGTGAAGGAGCTTTAGTTTCCGTTTTTGGTAATTCCTTGATGGAAAAAAGCAATACAACAGTTGCAACAATTAATAGTAGAGAAAAAACAATAGCAATCTTCTTCATAAACAGCTTTTCAAGTGATCTGCAATGATACAGTTTTGTATATTATTTTCAATTGAATGGATAGGAGCAATCATTGACATTCTGTTAATCTATTTATGTCATTACAATTTTTATTTTGAAAATCATTAAAAAAACAACCTTTACCAAATTATATTTTGAAAACGCAGCTATTTCCTTATATTGAGGCATCATGCCACATTTGTTAATCTTTTTATAAAGATAAAAAGCTAATCACAAGCTCCTACAAACAAGACAGCCACTACAACTTAATTATAACATACTTACCAGATCGAGAAATTATGAGCATCGAAAATCGGTTAGACATAAGGTTCCGACAAGGATAAGATTTATTTGCACTTATTTTTTTTCTAATACGTAAGTAGCTTGATTATGACAGCAGATTACTTTACTTTTCATATGAAAACCAACATGCTGCATGAAAAACTACTACTTTAACGAAGCGCTGCGATCTGAATACGAAAAAATACGGAACTTGACCAGCCCACCTAAACACGAACGCTCCTACGAATGGCAGAGATTCATAGCCGGAGTTATGCCAGATGAAGAAAGAGAAGAGTTTGCTAATCAAATTGATGTAAGTGCTCAAAGAGCACTCATCGACTTTGAAAAGTATGAAACCACCAGCCAACAAATTTCATTTTTTGAAAGAGCTGTTCTACACGACAAACGAAATATCATAATTATTGGTGAGTTGCTGGACGAAAGCCAGATTTTCATCTTAGCAGTAAGAAGAAATTCCATGGCTATTCTCAATGAAGGCCTTAGAAAACTGGAATACAATTCTCGCAAAATGGACCCACGTGAGATTGTCCATAGCTTATCCATACTTTACAACTGCCTAATTAGACTTAAGCAGGCCCCAAAGAAATTCTTCAATGCTAAAGCTGGTACCGTCAATAATTATTTGAAAAGGTTTATGTTGGATTTTGGCACTCGTGATCCAGAAGATGTAAATTTGCTCACCATAGGTTATAAGGAGGTAAGCAATCCTCATTATGGCTTGATTTGGAAAGGAGAATAAAATAGCTATGGAACATCAACTTTACAATCAATTGATCAAAGATTTTGAGGATCAAAGTCTCTATGAAAAGGCCCTATCATTTGGTCTTGAATACATGGAGCAAGTTCGTGATAGAAATGTCGATCCCACCGAATCAGCAGTACAAGCATTAGAAGCTTTTGACGAAGAATTTCCAGAAACAAGTGTACCTGCTAAGGAGGTCATGCAGCAGCTCCATCAATTTGGATCACCTGCCACTATGGCTCAGTTGGGAGGTCGCTATTTCGGTTTTGTAAATGGCAGTGTCGTTCCTGTAGGACTTGCAGCCAAAACTTTAGCTACCTTCTGGGATCAAAACTCAGCCCTGGCCGTAATGTCTCCTTTGGTATCCAAATTGGAAACAGTCGTACAAAATTGGTTCGTTGACTTATTTGGTTTTCCAAAAAATACTGTAGCTGGTTTTGTTAGTGGAACCTCTGCTGCTAATTTGTGTGGCTTAGCTGCCGGTAGGTTTAGGTTGCTCAACAATCAAGGCTGGGATATTCATAAAAAAGGCACCTTTGGGGCTCCCAAGATCAGAGTGATCACAGGTAAGCAAGCCCACTCATCAGCTATTAGGGCTCTTTGGTTATTAGGTTTTGGTGAGGAAGATATTGAATATGTGGAAGTGGATGAACAAGGGAGAATGAAAGCAGAATTGCTGCCGGAACTCGATTCTACTTGTTTAGTTGTTTTACAAGCTGGCAATGTTAATAGTGGTGCATTTGATCCTTTTGAAGCAATATGTCAAAAAGCTCAAGCGGCAAAAGCCTGGGTACATGTAGATGGTGCTTTCGGACTTTGGGCCGGAGCTTTGGATCAGATGAAACATTTAACCAAAGGAATGGAAATGGCCAATTCATGGGCAGTAGATGGACATAAAACGCTTAATACGCCCTATGATAGCGGGATCGTAATGTGTAATGATGAGCAGGCATTGGTTTCGTCTTTACACACAAAAGGGAGCTATCTTGTACTTAGTGAAGAAAAAGATGGTATGTTTTATACCCCAGACATGTCAAGACGCTCTCGCATTATCGAGCTTTGGGCCATCATGAAATATTTAGGCAAAGCCGGGATTAACCAAATGATTTATGGCTTACACGAAAGAGCTGTTCAGTTTGCGGAAGAATTATCACATGCAGATGGTTTTGAGGTTTTGAATGATGTTGTCTTCAATCAGGTCCTTGTGCAATGCGAAACGGATGAGTTGACAGAAAGAACCATGAAACGCATACAGGAATTAAGAACTTGCTGGGTAGGAGGATCATCTTGGTTTGGTAGAAAAGTCATCCGAATTAGTGTATGTTCATGGGTTACGAATGAGGAAGATGTGAGGCTTTCTGTAGAGTCTTTTAAGTTGGCTTTGAGTCAGGTGAAAGAGGAAATGCAATCCATTGTATAATTTATTCACCATAGAGTCGAAGGAGTTTCATGGAGTAGACTATGCAACTCCTTCGAATCTATGGTGATAAAAAATATTTCTCCTCCGGCTTATAAATCACCAATACTTATATATCTCTTTCCACTTTCTTCAATCCCAAACCCAGTTTTTTCATAGCGGCAAAGAAGGTATCATGATCATCCGTATCAAAAGAAAAGTCAAAATTGAAGGTACCCTCAATACCTGTTTCGTTTTCAACTGGTAAATTGACGACACCAAAACCTTCCAGGTACTCAGCAAATTCTTGTGTACTACCCGCTGGATTTTTGTAATAATCCCCCCTAGCACTCATTGCAGACTCTTCACTAGACGGTTGAGGAGTAAACTCTAGGCTGTCTACTTTGTATAAACGAGCTACATAGATTTTTCTTTTTTCAAGTCTAGCTTGTACATCGAAGGAAGCGTGAATTTTTTGTTGCAAAATTTCGTACTTCTCTTCACTTTCCTCAGGAGCTACTATTAAGTCTACACAGTATTTATTCTTAGGGTCACTGTATTCAAACATAGCTTCGTCTACTTCATAAACCATCCTCTTTGAAGTTGTTTGATAAGCATGTCTATACAAACCATCAATTGTAAAATTGTGAAAGCTAATGCGACGATTGGCAAATGGTCCAATAGGATCTGTTTTACTAAAAGTACTAAAGTTGGGGATGGCCGGTTGAATCACAAACGATCTCACTGTATTGGTATCAGCCTTGAAATAATCAAGTGTTGGATCAAAATCCATATTGTCTTCTTTTAAAGGGAGGTCAATCTCTTTTCCCTTAATTACTTTTTTGATCACCTCTGAAGTTATCTCGTAAGGCTCAGTCACTGCAACAATAACCCCTTCACGATCTAATACTACAGTATGGGGGATCATGCGATATGGAAATACAGTTTTCAAAGCGTCTTTTTCATCAACACCAAACCAAATGGGATACTCTCTTTTACTTACAAACCTTTCTATTCTCTCTTTATCCTCACTACTTACAGCAATTACCCTTACTTCCTCTTCAAATTCTTTTTGTATTTCCTCTAAATGTTCCATAGAAGACAGGCAAGGACTACACCAAGTGGCCCAGAAATCAATAATTACTACTTTATCTTCAATTGCCTCCATAGATAATGAATCGTGCGGTGCATTAATCAATGGAAGAGTTATTTTTTCCAATTGATCCCCAATTTCAATATCTATATCAAATTGGCCAAATACATTAGTAGTTATAAACAAGCTTAGAGCGATAATTAAGATGTTCTTGATCATGATGTTTTCTTTTTTTCTTGCAAGGTAACTAGTTGCTCATTTACAGATAGTTAAGCCTTTTCTTAAGAAGTGTAAATTTATGTAAATGGGGTTTTGGGTATAGGATGAGCCCTTTATCTTAGTGTCATGGTTAAGAATTACAATAAATTAATTGGGACAATATTGGTTTGCTTAGTGGGCATGGGTCTTTTGCAAGCTTATTTTGCTGTGAATGATCTTCAGGTGAAAGTTTTTCAGCTTGACAAGGAATTCAATGAACTATTTGTAGAAGCTGTTGAAAAAGAGAGGAAGATCAGAGAGGACGCTTACATTGATTATTATAAATCATTAATGGCTGACACCAACTTCATTACCATTGATGCTCGATATGACGAAGAAAAGCAGGCTGCAGTTTATTCAATAAAAGATACGACTGTTAAAGAAGGATATAGTGTATCTATTTTTGACAATGACACTATTACGGCTATCGAACTGAAAGAAATGAGTTATGAGGAGAAAATTGACAAATTGACTAAAATCGCAAGGTCACAAATCGAAGAAGGAGCTATTTTCTATTGGACACAAATAATGGGAGAATTATTGATTGATTATTCTAAAAATCAGCTGATAGACACTGTTGCACTAGATAGTATACTCGGAGACTTGATGACCCAAGACAACATACATACTTCGTATGAGATTGTCACATTTCATAAAGACAGCTTTAATCTTGACACTCTAAAGCAGAAATATGAAATCAGAACCCAGACTCTGACTTTAGATTTTGAATTAAGAGGAGCTGACCGAGAGGCAATAGCCATCATCCCCAACGCTTTTCCTGAATTATTAGAGCGAATTTCTCTTACCTTATATGGTTCTATCATTATTATCCTGCTGATCGCTGTTACCTTCTTTGCCATGCTTAGAATCATCTTTAAACAAAAGCAACTCGCCCAAATAAAGGACGACTTTATTGATAATATCACCCATGAATTACAAACCCCGATAGCCACGTTGATGGCTGCCAATGAAGGCATGCAAAAATATCAGGTCCTCAAAGACGAAGAAAAGACCAAAATTTATCTAAAAATCTCTAATAATGAATTGGAAAGACTATCAAAGATGGTCGATAATATATTGCTCAGTAGCATCAATGACAGCAAAGAATTAGGACTCCGACTGGAACAAATCAATATCGATGAACTGCTCATCCCTTTGGAGAAAAAATACAAACTGAAAACAAAAAAACCTTTATATATAAACATCAGCTACAGCGATCCTATCAAACAGTTTATGACTGATGCATTTCATTTTAGAAACATCATGGATAACCTGATTGAAAATGCTATTAAATACAATGAAGCCGAATTGGTAAAAATAGATATCAACTTTAAAAAGGATCAAGATCAGTTGAAAATCACCGTAACTGATAATGGCATTGGAATTGCTCCTGAAAACAGAGAAAAGGTATTTGAAAAATTCTTCAGAATACCCAACAAAGATGGAATAGCCATCAAAGGATATGGTATAGGATTGTATTATGTAAAAAACATCATTCATCAACTGAATGGACAGATACATATTGGTGATAGGCAAGAAGCCGGCACCCAATTCATCATTTCATTACCCCTGAATCATGAAGTATAAAATATTATTTGTAGAAGATGAGCCTTCTTTGGCCATGATTGTCAAAGACAGTATGGAAACAGAAGGCTTTAATGTTGTGCATGCTGAAGATGGGACACAAGCCATCCAGTATTACCAAAGTGAAAAACCAGATCTCATTGTTTTAGATGTAATGCTTCCCAAAACCACTGGCTTTGAAATAGCCAAAACCATTCGAAATATTGATCAAACTACACCCATCATTTTTTTGACTGCCAAATCACAGGTCAAAGATGTTGTACAAGGTTTTGAGTCTGGGGGAAATGATTATCTGCGCAAACCTTTTAGTGTAGAGGAATTAATCATCAGGATGAAAGTTTTATTGAGTGATAGAAGATTGCTCGCTCATATTGAAGAAACCGAAGAGGTTATTTTCCAACTTGGCCAATTTACCTTTGACAGCAATAGACAACTCCTATCCATAAAGGAAGAGGAAATACAACTTACCGCCAAAGAATCTGAGCTGCTCAAATTGTTTTGTCAAAACCCCAATCAGCTCCTCTCCAAAAGCAGTATTCTCATGAAAGTGTGGGGCGATGATTCCTTTTTTCATTCCAGAAGTATGGATGTATTTGTTTCTAAGCTTAGAAAATACCTCAAGCAAGATCCCAATTTGAAGATTATGAATATTAGGGGGAGTGGGTATAAGTTATTGGTGAGTTAGTTAAACGATTTTTTTTGATCTGATTAGAACGAAATATATCCCTCAGGAGTTGAGTAGATGCTTTTTTCGATACTAAAATCTAAAGGTAATGGCAGCAAAAGTACTACTCACCGGTGTGACAGGCTTTTTGGGTTCTCACACGACCATCAAATTGCTCAACAAAGGCTATGAAGTAACCGGCACACTGAGAAATATGAATCGTGCTGAAGAAATCAAACAAATCATCGCTCAGCATGCTCCTATTGAAAAGTTGAGTTTCGCACAGGCCGATTTAATGGACGAACAAGTTTGGAGTAAAATTATCCCTGGACATGAATATGTCCTTCATATCGCTTCTCCTTTCCCAAGAACCTTACCTAAAAACGATGATGAATTGGTCATTCCTGCTAAGAAAGGAACTTTAAGTGTCTTGCAGGCCGCTGCAAAGAATGGTGTAAAAAGAGTGGTACTCACTTCTTCTAGTGGAGCAGTGACGTATGGTAAAAGTCCAACTGAGCGTTCGAAGCTCTTTACAGAAGAGGATTGGACAGATGAGAGCAATATAAAGGATTCAACCCCCTATTTCAGGTCCAAGACCATAGCCGAAAAAGCAGCTTGGGATTTTATCAAAAATGACGACAGCGGAATGGAATTAACCGTCATTTGTCCAAGTGCTATTTTGGGGCCAGTACTAGAAAAAGATTTTGGAACTAGTGCTAACATTGTTATCAAGACGATGGATGGCAGTTCTCCAGCCATCCCAAGATTAGGTTTTGACATTTCAGATGTGCGTTCAATTGCCGATTTACATATTAAGGCCATGGAATTACCTAAAGCAGCAGGTGAACGTTTCATTGGTGGGGGAGGTTATTTAAGCTTTAAGGATGTGGCAGATATTTTGCGTGAGCAATATCCCGAGAGAAAGATACCCAAGGCCATGTTGCCCAACTTCATGGTTAGGCTAATTTCTATGATAGATCCAACCTTAAAACCGATTTTAATCGATCTAGGTGTAGAACGCAAAGTGGATAACTCTAAAGCCAAAAGCATGTTGGGCTGGGAGCCTATTTCCAATAAAGAAGCGGTGCTGGCTTGTGCTGAAGGAGTGATTGCACAGGGTTTGGTTTGATTTATGGTAAAAAAAAGATAAATTAAAAATAAAACTACTTAGTGCTATTAATAGAAGAACATATTGGCCAAGTTCATCAGCTTTGTAACAAATATAAAGTCCAACTATTGTATGTATTTGGCTCTATATTAAGCAATCAATTCAACGAATCTAGTGATATAGATATGGTGGTTGAATTTCTAGATATGCCTCCTCTTGATTATCTGGATAATTACTTTAACTTAAAGTTTGCATTAGAAGACCTATTTCAACGAGATGTTGATTTATTAGAAGCAAATGCACTTTCTAATCCATATTTTATAGAAGAACTAGAAAAAAACCGGAAGTTAGTTTATGACTACAGAGATTTTGAGTTGGTTGCATGATATATTAAAAGCTATTGATGAAATTGATGCTTTCATCATCGGAATAGACCTTTTTGAAGACTTCCGCGATGATTTAAAAACTAAAAGAGCTGTAGAAAGAAACATTGAAATCATTGGTGAAGCCATGAATCGAATTTTAAAGGTTGATCCAAACATTAACATTTCTAATACGAAACAAATAGTCGGAGCTAGAAATAGAATTATACATGGCTATGATAATGTTTCAGATCAAATACTTTGGGGTATTATTCATCATAGTCTTCCTATTCTCAAAGCAGAAGTAAATTCTTTACTCAAAACAGCTAGATAATGGAAGACAATTCAATCAGCCTCAATAAATACATAAGCAGTACAGGCATTTGTTCACGAAGGGAAGCCGACAAGTGGATAGAAGCTGGACGAGTAAAGATCAATGGCCAGGTAGCTAAAAAAGGCAATCGTGTAAATGATGGTGACAAAGTGACCATCGACAACAAACCATTGAAAGGCAAGCCCAAGTCCATCTATATTGCGCTCAACAAACCTCCGGGAATTACCTCCACAACTGACTTGAAAGACAAAGACAACATCATCGATTTTGTCAACCACCCACAAAGAATATTTCCAATTGGAAGGCTCGATAAAGCTTCTTCCGGTTTAATCCTCTTGACCAATGATGGAGACATCGTCAACAAAATCTTGAGAGTAGAAAATAAGCATGAAAAGGAATACATCGTCACTGTAGATAAACCGATCACTCAACATTTTGTCAAAAAAATGAGCAATGGAATTCCCATCTTAGGGACAGTCACTCAAAAGTGCGAAGTAGAAAAGTTGAATAAACATACATTCAGAATTATCCTTACCCAAGGACTCAACCGACAAATCCGTCGCATGTGTGAATACTTAGATTATAATGTACGCACTTTGAAGCGAATACGAATTATGAATATGCAGTTGGATGAAATAAAGGTAGGAAAGTGGCGGAATCTCACAAAAGAAGAGTTAACAATATTGAAGTCGCACTTAAAGAAAGCAGAACAGAAAAAATAATGATATATTGAGTGGCGACCAAGTCGCCACTCAATATATCATTAAGATTACAATGTCTGAAGAGAATAGTTGCCAAGAAGAAGTTTATCAATCCCTTTTTTACAAGCATGCCGAGCATGTGAGGAATTTCATTTATTATAAGTCCGGAAATTTAGCAACTGCAGAAGACCTTGTTCAAGAAGCTTTTGTTAAGCTGTGGGAAAACTGCGCAAAAGTACCTGTTGCGAAAGCAAGATCCTTTCTATTTACTGTAGCCAATAATTTTTTTCTCAATCAGGTAGAGCACCAAAAAGTGGTACTTAAGTTTGAGCAGCGAGGACATAGTGATAGAGATAATGAAAGTCCGGAATTCTTATTGGAAGAAGAAGAGTTCAAGCAGCAGTTAGAAAAAGCTATTTCTGACTTGCCCGAAACACAGCGTGTTGTTTTTTTAATGAATAGGATAGACAAGAAAAAATATAGAGAGATAGCTGAAGAATTAGGTATCAGTGTGAAAGCAGTAGAAAAAAGGATGCATAAAGCACTGGCTAGCCTGAGAAAAATACATAAAAAGGTGTAGGGTAGATTTATATTGAACTGTTTATTAATAAGTGGTTGGACAAAAATAAATAGTGTTTTTGATCGATCAGATTTTTGGAG
>JBCBCD010000066.1:0-14422 GCA_038530915.1 Bacteroidota bacterium | reverse complement strand
CGCCAGCACCTTGATCACCTGCACCACCGCCACCAAAACCCCATCCACCTGAAGTACGAGAAGAGACGCCACCATTGCCTCCAGTGTTGAGTCCTTTTTTTCCTGCGAGTTCTTGTGTATCGTTATCCAGTTGATTGTTTCCGGTACCTTCTGAAAAAGCACCACCACCACCACCAGAGTAATCTGACCAGTCGAAGGTTTTATCTCCACCACCTTCTCCTCCTTGGCCATTAGAACCTCCATCAGCACTGTAATCACCAGTGCTGTCTCCTCCGCTGGTTCCGGCGCGTCCACCTTCTCCAGGTCGGCTATCTATGCAAGCCGAAAATAACATGCCTTGATAGGCTCCTCCTCCTCCTCCTGCAACACCTAAGATAACCCATTCGTCATCAATATTGGCTAGGACAGCCGTACCACCACCACCAGCTCCAGAGGCCAGGCCAGTAAAATCGTGACCTCTGAGTCCATAATCGTCACCTTTTTCTCCCACAATAAAGCGGATCAAGGTGCCGGGAGGAACTTCACCTTCTTCAGTACCAATTTTGATGTCAAATGTTACGGTAGCTCCATTGCCACCTCCTGAAATACAGTCATCGACTTTCCCCCATCCCCCATCTGCACCTCTTAGTTCAAATGTGACATAGCTAAGAAAAGGATCAGAGGGAATGTAGAAATCATATCTTTTACCGTGCCAGCTATCGGTGTGTCTTGCTCCATCGTCAATTAAATCGGCCTGTCCATATGCTAAAAAAATACAGACCATTGTAAGGAGTAAGGTTAGTTTTAATTTAAGTAGCTTAGAAAATTTCATCTTATTTGTGTTTAGATTGTTTGATTTTCTTTGCTACAAAAATAGACCTAGCAGGAATGCGATTTTTTAAGTATTGTTCCAAGTTTCCCCACTATTGTTCAGCATAGGTAGAGTATTGTTTCTAAAAAATATGTTATTGTTTCAAGCAGGGAAAAATGGTTTTTTGAGAGGTTTTAGGTGAAAAACTACTATTTAGTAAAACTAAAAGAATAATCTTTCGATTTTGATGGAATCTTTTGCCTCAATACTGCGTTAAAAAGCCTCACCATAGCTAGGCTATTCCTGCATTTTTTGTCTTGCCTTGTGACAAAATCTTCTCGGTCAAAATGCAAAACTTATTTTTTTAGTTTTACTTATTTTTTAATTTTTCATACAATGATTCGCCATCGGTAATAGGCCAAAAATTGAACTTACTCAATTCGTACACAGTGGGTAAATCAGATTTAAAATCCTGAAAATCTACCTGTTTAAAATCCTGATCCATAAAGCTATACACCTTTTTCACCAAGTCGGGATTGTCAAAAATCATTGCTCGTTTAGCATTGTGAAAGCCTCTTTTTACAGTAATCAAATGGCCATTTTCCAGATAGTCCATGAGAAAAGTGGCATTTTCATAAGGAGTACTAGCGTCCAGATCTCCTTGTATGAGAATCATGGGAATATTATGTCTTACATGTTGACGAAAAGCAGGATCTACTTTAGGTGCTGGACAAATATCTCGGGTAGTGGTGTAATGACTATTGATATCACCAAGCCATCTTTTAGCGGGCCTGTTATTCAATTCCTCTTCTCTTTCTTTGGAAATCCCCAGGCTATTGTTGAACAAAGGATTGATCATGCGAGAGGAAGAGTTATAAATACGGCCCCTGACATATTCTGCCAATAGGCGATAATCTTCATTATTGTATACATCCATAATATAGGCAGGCCATGATTCTATTTCTTCTATATAGCTTCTGGCTGCAGGATTCATATACATCAAACGAAGATCATCAATTCCGACAACTATGGTTTCTTTTTCTCCCTCATCGTTGGTTACATTGACTGCAAAAGGCTTTGCCTCCAATCTTTCGATGATGGTTTTAAAAATAGCAACAAAACCTTTTTCCGGGATTTGATTTTTAAGTGTTGGGTCGGCTTTAGCGTAGGCATCTATCCGCTCTAATATGGCCCACAGTCCTTGTGGATCATCATAGTTGTGGTCCAATGGTTCGACACCTGAAAAGATAGCTCTATCTACATGATCCGGGTATCTTTGTATATACCCTAATCCCCATTGGCTACCAAAACTATTTCCCATTAGTGCTAGTTTATCTACTTCTAAATGCCTTCTGACGGCTTCTATGTCATCCACAAAATGGATAATATCATAACCTTTTAAGTCTACACCCTTTTCCTGAAAGGTTTTGATAGCCTGAGTATAGGCCGCTTTTCGATTTGCATCCTTTTTTTGGGCATCAAAAGCCTGGTCGAGTGTACCACCATTGGACCAGCGATACCTAAAGTCTTTGATTTGCAAGCCCGGAGCACCTGAATTTCCCCTTTGATTGATCAAAATGACATCACGTTTTTGATTGACCAATTGCAACTCAAATCGCCATGCTTCTGCACGCTTGCCCTGGAAAAAGACTTCAACTGAATAAGGCTCACCAGGACCCGCCCCTAGAAAAGCAACAGGAGGTAAGTTGGTTTTTTCTTTGGTGGGGAATCTAAAAAAGTGAACAGGAATCATTCTACTTTTTGGATCATTGCGATTTTCTGGGACCAACATCATGTTTTCGGTACCTTCAAAACGCCAGTCGTCATCTTCAATCAATACAGGTTGTGAGATTACGGTCGATCTTTCAAAGTAAGTGGAATTGGTTTTTTGACTGTAAACATTACAGATAAAAACCAATAGTAAGCTGATGGATAAAATGTAATTCTTCATGATTCAAAAGTATTTTATCCTTGTGCCGATTGCTTGTATAATTGAGACAACTCATGTTGTTATGCTTTTATGCTGTCATATTTTCTTATGGAAATGCTGTTATGCTCTCATACTATCATCCAACGTTATATTTTCTCCTGCGTATTTATGTAAAGCCTGTAATAGCTACTTCATGAAGATTATGCTATAGTTAGATTTTCCAGAACAGGGTGTCGTCTACGATCTTCAATTGTTCGAATAGTTCTTTAGGGGTGAGTTGGGTTCTGGATCTAATTTGGTGGTTGAAATCGGGTTGATCGTAGTAGTTGCTTTCCATGGCGATATAACTCATGGATGGATTTTGGGGGTTATTCTGAAAGGTGTAAAGGGCTTTTCTGAATTTGATGACCGAGATGTATTCTTCTATGGAATAAGCGAGGTGTTTTTTAAATTTTCTCAGAAGCGTTCTTCTACTTACACCAAGTCTTTCCGCAAGGACATTCACTTTGATCTCACTATCTTCAGTAGTGAGAATTTCTACTGCATTAAGTAAGACTGGTTCATGCAATTCTTGATAGTGTTGAAGAAAAAATTGGTCTAAGAGTTCACGTTTAGTTTCAAGATCCGGTTCAGCATATACCTGTGGTAGAAAGATTTGAAAGTCCTCATCGAAGTAATCAAAAAAGGAATAGTGGGTTTGTAAATAATTGCCGAGTGGTTGATTCATAAAATGGTTGAGTCCCAGTGGATAAAAAACAATAGCGAGTCGATCGAGTGGTCCTACAAATTCAACTTCTTGGTATTTGTCGACTAAGCCAGCCAGTAGTTTGGAATATCCTTCTCCAGCTTCGTAGGTTTGTTTTCTATATCTACCATCAGAAGTAGTTATGGAATCTTTATAAATGCTTATGGTGGTAGTGATGTTTTGGTAGAAGGTGAGTTTTGTGTGGAAATTTTGATCTTCAGATTGGTGGACGTAATAACCTTTGATCCATTTGCGGAGGATAGGATGGTTGGGTTGGATGAATTTTACGTGGCCGATGTTCATTGGGTGAATATAGTAATACATTTCAAATCATGGCTTTAAAGTATGAGGTTTTAGATGTTTTATTAAATTTTGGGTAGGAAACCTTTTCTATGCTTTCTAAGTACCCAATTCATTCTATCAATTTGACCATTAGTGAATTTATTTAAGCAAGAATCATAAGAGTAATCCATGTAATTATTTATTTGATCTTTTCCGGGTAAATTAGGACAACTATCTTTTTCTACAGGACAACCCTTCGTAGGTATTGATTGAGGAGGAGTATCTGGAATATCATCTCCAATTTCACATCCATTATGGAATGTGTGGTATAATCCGAGATAATGGCCAATTTCGTGTGTTATGGTTTTGCCTTGATTAAAATTGACCTTAGAACCACCGGGAATAGTTGCATTATTAATAACGACTCCATCAATTTTATCATCTTTGACTGCCCATGGAAAATAAGCATATCCTTTATAACCTTTTAATGATAAAAAGTAGATATTCAGTGCTTTATCAGGAGTAACTGCTAAATATTCCATCATCTCTTTTTCATATTTATTTTGTTGTAATGTTTTTTTATACCAGTTGTTATTTCTTATAGAGTCAAGTCCTAAAAAACTAAATGAAATAGATGACTGTGAAAAATGACTATTAATAGAATCTAAGATAACACTAATTTGATTTCGTGATATATAACCCCTTCCATCATCTGACTGGATAACATGAAATGCTACAGGAATATTGATCCTTTCTGTGGGTAGACGTAGATTATTAGCTCTAGTTCTTATCTTATCAGGAGGAGCGTTATCTATAGTCATACAGCTAAATTCTACTCCGAATGTTTTACCAAAACTGTAAGAATCTTGTACGAAAGATGGAGCCGCCAAGCCTGCAAAAAGTAATTGATCTAAGGAATCTAACCTAATTGTATCCTGTTGTAAAACTAGTGTTTCACGCAGATTCAAAACTACATCACTAAATTCATTATCATAAAACTGGAAGCTTTGATTGATGGTATTTAACTTATCACTAGTTTCATTATAAAGACCAAGATCTAGCTTATAGTTTTCTTGATTTTGACATGAAAGCATTATGGAAAAAAGAATACAATAGACAATTATATTGCTCTTACACATAATTGAAAATATTAATTTAAAGCCTATAAAAATAACCAATATGAGCAAACCAACTAGCTTCCAATTTAGATACTGTATTTTGATTTCGGAGTAAAGTTTGATTTTGGTTTAATTTGATAGAATTTACTTGACTAGCACGTTCTACATAGCCCGCAATACCCCCAAAACCTATCATGATTTTACTTCTATTACCATATCCTACGCTTAGGCCACCTAAAAGACGTGGTCGTATATTTCTTGTAAAGGAAATTCCTGGACCGAAACTCACACCTGCTGACCATTCTTTTCTTTTACCAAAATCATACAGAAAGTTTAAGTTGATAAACATTCCTAATTCATATTTTGTAGCTCTTTCACTTTGAAAATCAACAGTGGTATCCATTTGCATAGTTGTTGAGTCAAAACTAATCGTTGTAACTTTAGAGAATACTTCATCAAATAAGCCTGATAAGTAAAAAGATGATCCAATTGCTACTGGTGATTTTTTAAATCTTGGATACCTGAGCCATGGTGACGTATATGATTGTAAGCCTAAGGTAGAATCTTTTGGTGCTACACTGATTCTAATTTCTGTTTGATCTCCATTCAATTGAATCGGAAATGACTCATAGGAGTAAGCATTATTATTCACAACTGCACTTGCAGTTTTAATCAGATCATTAATGTTTTCAGCACTGATAGATTTTTTTGCTGAATCAATTACATTAAACATTCCCTCGTATGAGTTCTCTATCTTCTTATCTTCAGCAAGTAACTCTTTTTGTTTGTCCAAAATTTGCCTAGATTTAAACTTATTCATCTCTAATAGATATAATTTTTTACCCTTACGCAACTCTTTTTCAAGTCTAGTAATTGAATCCTTGATCATGCTTTGTTGACTCACAATAAAGCTTACAACAGTTGCTTTGTCCCAGCTCATGATTTCTTCAGTAGGTTGGATAAAATAAGCCAAACCTACTTTTTTCGCCACAAAGTATTGGAGACTATCGATCTTATCTTTCAGCCTAGTTGCTGGTTCTTGGTAGATTACGAAATTTACTTTTTCAGCATTAATTTTATTGTGTGCGGTATTGAGTAGGATATTTTTAACGTTGTCTTTTGCTAATGTATTTTTCCCTTCTTTTAACTTTTCGAGCAGATTTTCATAAAGACTTTTAATTGTTAAGTCTGAAGATTTGGATGCAGGCATAAGGCTCGGTAAGTATATAGATATTCTTTGTTTATACCTTTCGTATGCTAGTTTTATCTTTTTTTCTAGCTTTTCTAGACTTATTTCCAGCCTATCTTTAGTTTTATAGAATTCAATTATATTAAAACTATTTGTAGCAACGTAATTGAAGGTGGAAGCATTAGTTTGCCACTTATCTAGATTTTTAAGACTATCGCTTACAGCTGGAATATGTTTTATGTTCAAAGTATTTAGTTCTTCAAATATGACTGCTCTTCCATCTAAGAGGCTACTTGAACTATAACTTTTTATATTTTCTAGTAACGAATCAGTTAATGATTCTTCTATTTCAGGAATTAGCGTTTGAATTTCAAAATCACCACTCAAAAGACTTCCTACATTTAGCAAATCTGTTAAATCACCCAAACCAAAACTTCCAAATGAAGGCATATCAACCTTTACATCCTTTATAATAGTATCTCTGCTTTCAATGGTTACTTTATATAAATAAGTGTTTAAACTATCAATGATAATTTTATAGAAGTCACCTTCCTTTAAACTATCAAGATTGTTTTTCGTTATTTCTTTATTCAGAAAATCAAGTTTGAATTCTTTAATGTCTTCTTGTGCAGTAACCTTTGTAAAAAGCCCGGCCATTAAAAAAACAAACAGAATAATAATAGTCCTCATAAAAAATGATTTAGTAATGATCAGATATTTTTTTGCATTAAAGGTTTTATTGAGCCATCCTCATAAACAAATTTATTCCTTCAGGCTCGGCTTCAATTTTTATACATCCTTTTACAATTCCGGCCTCATCAGCTAGCTGAGTGAGCTCATCTTTGGTACGATGATTTAAATACCAATCCCCTAATAATTCCATCATTGGACGAGTTTCATTTCTAGGGTGGAAATTGCCAATCACGATTTCTCCATTGTTAGCAAGGTTATTTTTTAATCGACTAAGAAGCCTTACAAAGACCTTATCCTCAAAATAATCAAATAGACCTGCTGACCATATTAAGTCGTACTTCTCTTGGGTTTGAAAACGAAAAATGTTTTTATTAATGAAGGTTACTTTATCCAAATGATCTTGAAGTAAGTCTTTAGCAAATTCAATGGCATGGCTATCTAATTCTACACAAGTACAATGGATTTCTGCATTTGGATTTTCTTCAAAAAACTCATACAAGTCTCTCGCAGGACCACTGGCTAAGTTGAGAATTTTAAGCATTCCTTTATGTTCAAGTGTCTTTTTGAGAAGTAAGTTTTTGAAATAGGTTTTTCTATTTCGAACGGCCTTCGAAGCAACTTGATTATTGACAAAAATATCCCATCTGAAATATGCAGGATTACTTGATACTTTGTGTTGGTATATCATATCAATAATCTTAAAATCTCCGGCATATCCATATGGCTTTTTAAACATCCATCCCATAATAGTATCTAAATGATAGATGGAAACAAGTCTTTGACGTACCAGTTGTGTCAACTCTTCATCTTTCGCTTCATACAAAAAATTAATAAGTTCATTTAGAGGTGAAAACTCTTCGATTTCAGGCCCCTTTTTAGAAAGTAAATCTTCAAAATAGGCAAATGCATCTTCTGTAATGTTTTTTTCAACAGCTAAATTCATAATTCTGGGTGTTAAATAATAGATGAATAAAGATGCTAATGTAATTTGTCTGTAAGTGTGTTGGGATAGTTTTTTGGATGATCGAGACTTAATTCTTATTTTTATCGAAATAGTTTAGTTATGCTTTATTGACAGTTCAAAGCTATGATTGAAAAAGAAGTAATGCTTAAGTGGATGATGAACTGCAATTTTTAACTAATGAAAGAGTGTATTTATTTAACAAAACTCTTAAACCAAAAATGGTATACTCACTCTTACCAAAGTTCCCTTAGCCGCATTTTCATCATCTATTAAATCTAGGATTTCAAATTTGGTCTGTGTGACTTGTTGAGCTGATAGCAGCTCCAGCCTCCTATTAGTTATTTCTAAAGCTTTGGATTTGTGAATAGATGGATTTGTCTTTTGGGCAAAATTTCGACCTACACCATCATCTTCAACTTCGCAATGTAACAATTCATTTTCTTTGGAAAATCGTATCCAGATGGTTCCTCCTTCTTTTTTAGGTGAGATGCCATGCCAAATGGCATTTTCAATAAACGGTTGTAAGATCATTGTTGGGAGTAGTACATCCTCAGGGTCAAGATCATCTTTAATTTCAAAATGATACTTTAATGGTTTTTTCAATCGCATAGCTTCTGTATCCAGATAGTAAGTCAGTAATTCCATTTCTTCCTCTAAATCAGTGAACTCTTGTTGGGAGCGTTCTAATATCAAGCGCATTAATCTAGAGAATCTTTGCAAATAATCCGATGCGGTAGCCACATCTTTTTTGAGTAAATAACTATTGATGGAATTCATACTGTTGAAGATGAAATGTGGATTCATCTGCAAACGGAGAACTGCAGTTTCTGTTTCAGCAGCCAATTGTTTCAATTCAGCTTGTTGCCTTTTGGCTGTCTCTCTTTCTTTGATTTGTCGGATTCGATTTCTGTAAATGGCATAAATAATGCTAAGTATGAGGATAAATGCCAATGTTCTGAACCACCAAGTAGCATACCAAGGAGGATTGATGGTGAATACAATAATTTCCGGATTTTTAGTTTTTGTACCATCAGAATTCCAGGCACTGAGTTCCAGACGGTACTTTCCTGGTGCCAGTAGATTAAATTCTACAGGATTGTTATCTCCGGAGCGTAGAGTGTCCCGTTTATTTTTAATGAGGTTAAACCTAAATTTATTCCTTTTTGGATCACTAAATTCCAGGATCGCAAACTTGAAATCCAATGAATTTTCTGTGTACTTGAATTGCGGGTGATTCCCTTTTTTTAAGAATGGCCTATGATCAATGACTTGATTGTTGACCATTACTTCCATTAGTTTGATTGTAGGTGGAGTGGGGTTAAGTTTTACGTTTTTTGGGTCAATGACCGTAATTCCTTTGTCACCACCAAAATAGATTAATCCATCGCTACCATATAGACTCACATTTTTCTTGTATTGCATTGAAATCAGTCCATCACTTTGAGTAAAATGATCAACGGTATTGTTGACAGGATTGTAACGATAAATACCTTGATAGGAGCTTAACCAGATTTTACCCAGTGAGTCTGCTACTACATCAGTGAAAGATCGATCTAATTTTTTGGATGGGTGATTGATCTTTTTAGCTTGTAAAGTTTTAGCATTAAAAAGATACAAGCCTGTGCTACTGGCTAGCCAGATGGTGTCTTTTGTAATGGAAGAGAGACCATTGATTATGCCAACATCATACAAGCTAGTATCGGTTGTCTCTTTAAAAACCTTAAGGATGTTATCACTTTGAGATAAGAAGGCTAAATTTGAAAGTGGATCGTGTAATAATTGGGCTGGAAGATGAAGATCAGTAGTTATTTTTTTTTGACTTGAGAGTGGTCTTTGTGAATGATTACTATTTAGCTCATAAATATTATTATCATCAAAAATCCAAAATAATGAGTCTGATCTTTGAATGAGATCATATATTGACGAAGTTTCTGAAACTATTAAATTCAATCTTTGATTTTGTGAATCCCATTGCCAAATCTTGTTAGCAATTATCCATATATCTTTATTATCATCTTGAACAAGCTTAGTTATTTTTAGGTTTGGATTTAAAAATTTATTCGGAATGAACATTTGTTGATCTAAAAATAAATCTTTAGAGAATACAGTACCTGATGAAAGATAAGATAAACCACTCTTTTCTGTTTCAATCAAGGCTTCGATGCTAATCTTTGTTGAAATAGTTTGTGGATTTGGTAGATTACTAAATTTAGAATTATTTAAACTCGTATGGAGTAAGCCATCATTAAAAGTTGAAAGCCATAGATTTTCTTTTTCATCAATAAATACTCTGAAAAGATTCTTTAATTTTTTAGTACCATTCTGTAAATAAAATACAGTGTCTTGACGAATAAATTCCTTGGAAACTTTATCAAATAATAAAACCCCGTTCCCAAAACTAGTAAGCCAGAGATATCGATTACGCCAACTTGCTATATCAATATAGGAAGGAGTCGTTTCGGTTTGACTGTGTTTGTAAACTTGAAATTCTTCAGGTTGATAAGGGTTAAAATGAATCAAGCCCACATAAGATGGTATCCAATAAGAAGAGTCAGACTCAATGGATACAAAGTTTATACGAGTAGATAGTTTGTTTTTAGATGAACCATCAAAATATTTGGCTCCTTTTTCAATAATTGTATCATTATTAACATCAATTATTTCAAACCCTAGGTCACCTTCTAAGGCGGGTTTAATGATTCTTTTGACTTCACCTCGATCATTTTCAATAGCATATGCAATATATGCATCAAAGTTACCTATACAAATTGTATCTAATGTCTTAATAGATGTAGTATTCAATTTATACAGTTTTTGGCTTGCAACGAACCAAAGTAGTGAGTCTTGTTCGAGATGAAATGCATAGTAGTAAGAGTTGTTCTTTTCAAAAAGTTGCCAACTTTTTATACTATCTGTATCAGCAAATATGCAATTAAGAGCAGTATTTGAGGTGAACCACTTATTTCCATTTTTGTCCTGATAAACTTTACTTGTAATATTTTTATCAAGATACCTTCCAGTAATATGGGGTCTGAAAACCTTAATACTTTCTCCATTAAATCTATTCAATCCATCTTGGCTACTTGTCCAGAAGAAACCATCGTTATCTATATCAAAATGTGCATTCAATTTATTTGATAGATCCAATGTTTGATCCAAAGGATAATATACGAATGTGGAAGTTACTTCCTGACAGTCTGTTTTTATGAAGTAGAATAATAGGCATAAGAGGAGAATGAAAAATCGCATAACTAGATTTCAGGCTAACGAGTTTAAAATGTTAGCCTGAAAGTAATGCTATTTTATGGCAGTTAAAAAGATTAAACCTATCAATTGATCCACCTTTCAGGCCATGGAGTATCACTTCCAGGAAGGCCAGGATCAGATTTAGATGGAGCTGTATCAGGGTAGACTATGTCATATGAAATTTCCATAGGGTTAGATGTATTTTCTTTTACTGGAGCAAGTAAGTATGTGACAATTGGAAAGTCCCAATCACCATAACCTGGAATACTCCATTTAATATTCATAATAACTGGTAATAAGGCCACATATTTCTCTTTAAAGAGGTTTACACTTACAAGCTCACTGTTGGGGTAATAAATTCCATAAACTAATGGTTTTCTTGTTCTATCTTCAGGATCTTCATGTCCATTTTTAATAATATTTTTTATGTGTGTCATTGAGTTTTTTAACCATTCTTCTAGAAAATTTGGAGTACCTAATGAGGGAGTATGAAGAAATTCGCTGAAAGTAATAGCCATATCATTCCTCATGTGGACTGGTATATTATCTGAGATCAGATCTATATTTTGATTAAAATTAAAACTTATGGAGCCATAATTTATCTTAGCATTTATATGATTTGATACACATATGATTTTATCAGACCATATAAATCCAAACTTTTTGACACCTATAGCTATCAATGTAGAGAGTTCCTTTGATGGATCAGAAGCTAATGGACAAGAGATGTGAGAAAACATAATATCTGTACAATTTGATAGATTAATTATGTTTTTCAAATCATTACTTGCAAATATGCAATTCTTGAAATGAGAATTAGATGTACTATTAAATAATTTCTTACCATTTACTATAAGTTCCATGTAAGATGCCTCACCATTGCCTTGATCTAATAGAATTTTTGGGGCCTCAAGACCACTACCACTGCTGGATAATTTAGTTTCAATAAAATTCATAATTTTTTATTTTAAAAATAGTAGATTAGTTACTGGTTTTTTCATTTTATTGATGAAGTACCAAGAAAATTGTACAGATTCCACTAAATAAATAATTGCTGCAGTTTAATAATTTCAAACCCACAGTATATGGAAAATGTTATGTTTAAGTTACCACAATGGACACCTAATCTGATTCCTCAATTAGCGGTTGTTGATTTCTTCAATATGTTATTTGCCTCAAAAACAGATGGTTTTATGAGGAAACGAGGCAGGGGATCAAATAAGTTAATACCTGCAGGATATACTTATTTGGGTCAGTTTATCATTCATGATATGAGTTTCAATGCACAGACTCATACTGATGCTGAAAACTCTAACTTTAATAATCAGAACTTAAGGACACCATCTCTTGATCTTGATTCAATATATGGAAAAGGAACGTTGGCGAGTTTTATGTTATATGATCATTCTGTTAACAAAAATTCGGGTCGTACTCACTTTCTAATTGATGTTGTATCTTTTGAATACGATAAAAAAAGTAATAGGGTAGCCAGTTTTTTCGATCTACCAAGGAAGTGCCAAAGAAGTGATTTAAGAATTCATGTTCCTATTATTCCGGACTTGAGAAATGATGAACATATATTATTATCACAACTTCACTTGACTTTTCTCTTATTTCATAATAAGGCTATAGATAAGCAAGTTAGTCAACCAAATGGTAAATCAGAATATTCAGGAACAGAACCATTTACTGTAGAGAGAGAGACTACTTTAGAAAGGATGAGTAAAAAAGAAATTCGAACTTTCCATGGAGGTAGTTTACCCGAAGAGTTATTTGAAAGTATTATGTTCAGCCAACAAAAAATAAAATCTGATAACTCTCAATTTCCATCGCTTGAAGCTTTTTCTGAAAAGCCGATGATTCAGAATAGAGACAGAACTATAGCTGATAGCAATTTTAATACTGTGAGAAAAGAAGTGAAAAAACATTTTCATTGGTTAATTATACATGATTATTTACCAAAAATTGTAGGAAAAGATTTAGTAGAAAAAATTATTGCTCCATTTGAGCAGGACAAACCATCAATGAAATTAGATTTTTATAAAAAAACGAATAATCTAGAAATACCACTTGAATTTTCTATTGCCGCTTTTCGATTTGGACATAGTATGGTGAAGTCACAATATATATTCTCAGATTTTAGCACAACGACAAAGTTATTTAGAGCAAAAAAAACATTCACAAAGCTTGATAATACATTTATAGATTGGTCACTTTTCTTCAGTCTACCTAGTTATAGGGATGATAAAAACAATAGTTTCTTTATTGAACCTTTCATTTCTCGCAATATGCAACGTGAATTACCTGATAGCGCTGCTAAAATGAACATTGCTTTTCGAAATATGATTAGGTCCTACAGTGTAGGGCTTCCCTCAGGCCAAGCAATTGCCAAAGAAATGAAGCTAAAGCCAATAAATTATTTGTACGCTATTTCGTTAGACTCAGAGAATATTAGCATACTAGAGGAACAATTCTGTCCTCTTTTTACGGATCAGAAAATTGATGGACATACTATAACAAAAGACGAGGCAAAAGCTATGTTTATAGGTTTTATTAATAACTCTCCTCTCTGGTTTTATATTCTAATGGAGGCAATGTTACTACAAAAAGGAAAGCAATTAGGGCCAGTTGGTGGTCGTATTATTGCTGAAGTTATTTTAGGAATACTTGAAGAAGACGACGACTTATTTCTGAAATTTCCAGGTTGGAGACCTAAATATTTTCTTGAGAAAGCAACATCAGATAGGTCATCGCTTTTCAATACAAAGAGAAATAGTCTTGAAATTAAAGAAGGAGGTGATAACTCAATGATTGAGTTCTTGAAGTTTGCTGGAGTTTATCATGGTGCTTTTTTAGATGGTTACAAAATAGAAAAGCATTAAAGTGGCAGTTTATAACCTATACCTGATATTCCTCCAAGCGCCTAACAACATCTTCACGATACCTTTTCCCAATGGGGACCAATTTGCCATCAATCATCTCCAAGCCAAATTGGTCCCCTCTGGCGAGGCGAACTACTTTGTGGAGGTTGACCATATGAGAGCGTTGTACCCGCATAAATTGGCGATAAGGTTTAAGGTCTTCTTCAAACCTTCTAATTATCAGAGAAGCGATCAATCTTCTGTTATCATGCTCAACCTTGATCTCGGTAAAATTCTGCATGGCTTCTAGGCGGATGATGTTGGCAGGGTCGAAATAGAGTACTCCTTTGTTGGTAGAGATGCTCATGCGCAGGGGCAACTTTTTTTCAACAACTTTACTCAGGGTATCTCGCATAATCTCTAGCTGTGCTACTTGAATTTCTAACTGTTTTACTTGTGCTTTTAGCAAGGCGGCTTTCAACTCCAATGGATCTACTGGTTTTGTTAAATAATCCAAAGCACCAAAACGGATTGCCGTTTGTGCAAATTGGTTGAAAGCTGTTATAAATACAACTTGGAAGGAAGGACTTTTGAAATGTTGCAA
>JBCBCD010000065.1:0-14453 GCA_038530915.1 Bacteroidota bacterium | reverse complement strand
ACAAAGATAGAGAGCGCACACGCGAAGTGCTTGAGGTTTTTCCTGACAAAAACAACTACTTGATCACCTTTCTTTATATTAAGCTTAGGAGCAAAACGGTGTTTATTTACTTTCTTTGACATTTGAATTATATTTATCTATTGGCCCAGCCAATGAAAATTCAAAAATTAGTACTGTTTAAAGAACCTCAGGAGCAAGAGAAACAATTCTCATATAGTCCTTCTCACGTAACTCTCTGGCTACAGGTCCAAAAATACGAGTACCTCTAGGTTCACCTCCAGCATTCAACAAAACCACTGCATTGTCATCAAAGCGAATGTATGAACCATCTTTACGGCGAATCTCTTTCTTCGTGCGAACCACCACAGCCCTTGTAACCGAACCTTTTTTAATACCTCCTGGTGACGCATCTTTAACGGAAACAACGATCATATCGCCGATTGATGCATAGCGACGCTTTGTACCACCTAATACACGAATACAAAGTACTTCCTTAGCACCGCTGTTATCTGCAACCTTGAGTCTACTCTCTTGCTGAATCATGGCTTAAAATTGAAAAATCTGCAAATGTTTGTTACTATATATAGCTCTTACAAAAGCAAAAGCTCTGATAAATTCATGAAATGGAGGCAAAAGCCTTCACTTACAATCAATTTGGCTTATTCCTTCGAAATATTACTTCGCTCTCTCCAGGATTTCAACCAACCTCCAACGCTTCGTCTTACTTAAAGGACGCGTTTCCATAATAAGCACTGTATCGCCAATGTTGCATTCGTTCTTCTCGTCATGAGCCATGAACTTGTTCGTTTTCTTTACGAACTTACCATAGATAGGGTGACGAAGTTTACGTTCAACAGCCACTGAAATCGTCTTCTCCATCTTATTGCTTCTGACAATACCTATACGTGTCTTTCTAAGATTTCTTTCTGACATTTTTCTTTTTTTTTGTCTAGCGATTAAGCCAACATTTATTGCTTGTTACCTCTTCTTTGGCGCTTACGTCTTGTGCGAATTCTTGAGCGATTGTTGATTTGCTCTTCATCCATGGTAGCCAATTCACGTCTGCGAATTTCAGTATGAATACGCGCAATACTACGACGTACCCTTCTCAATATCAAAGGGTTATCAAGCCCTCTTATAGCATGATCAAATTTCAGTTTTTGAAATTGACGCTCTGTTTCCACTAATTCGGCTTTCAAGTCGTCTACCGACAATTCTTGAAGCTCCAAAAATTCTTTTGATGCCATTTTATATTAATTACGCTTATTCAAAATCAATTCAAACAGATTATCCCTGCGCATGATAATCAGGTCTCATTACAAACTTCGTCTGTACTGGTAACTTCTGAGCTGCCAAACGCAATGCCTCCCTTGCAATTTCTTCCGAAACCCCATCAATCTCAAACATAACGCGACCTGGCTTAATTACTGCAACGTAATGATCCAAAGCTCCTTTACCTTTACCCATACGTACCTCCAAAGGCTTAGAAGTAATTGGCTTGTCTGGGAAAATTCTAATCCAAACTTTACCCTCCCTTTTCATATAACGGTTCATAGCAATACGAGCGGACTCGATCTGCCTATTTGTTATACGGCCATTGGTAAGTGCTTTCAATCCGAAAGAACCAAAGTCCACAGAACTTCCTCTTTGTGAAAGGCCCTTAATTCTACCTTTCATCTGCTTTCTATACTTCGTTCTCTTTGGCTGTAGCATTTCTTAAAGTTTTTTTGCTATAATAATGTAATATTCCTCCGCTCTGAAAAAGTTTGGCAAAGGTACAGTTAATTTTCTTAAATCACTAACGTTTACGCTGATTTCTATTACGGCCTCTACCACCTTTTCCTCTTTCCTTCTTAGGCTGACCCACGTTTGGTGATAAATCTCTCTTTCCATATACTTCCCCCTTACAGATCCATACTTTGATACCGATCAAACCATAGACGGTCAATGCTTCCTTCAAAGAGTAGTCGATATCAGCTCTGAAAGTATGAAGAGGAGTTCTTCCTTCTTTATATTCCTCAGAACGAGCCATATCTGCACCGTTCAAACGACCAGAGATACGCACTTTAATTCCTTCCGCTCCTGCTCTCATAGTCGACTGAATCGCCATTTTAATAGCTCTTCTGTAGTTGATTCTATTTTCAAGCTGCTTTGCGATAGACTCAGCGACAATATTTGCATCCAACTCAGGCTTTCTGATTTCAACAATATTGATCTGAACATCTTTACCAGTCAGCTTTTTAAGCTCTTCTCTAATTTTATCAACCTCTTGTCCCCCCTTACCAATGATGATCCCAGGACGAGACGTGTTGATGGTTACAGTAATGCGTTTTAGAGTACGTTCGATGATAATTCTAGCGATACCACCTTTTTGAACACGAGCATGCAGGTAGTTGCGAATCTTTTCATCTTCAACAACTTTGTCACCAAAATCATTACCGCCAAACCAGTTTGATTCCCAACCACGAATGATCCCTAAACGATTACCTATTGGATTTGTCTTTTGCCCCATTTTATTTGTTGATTATATTAAGATCTATTCTTCTACTGTGTTTTCTACTTCAACAGCTTCATCAATTTCTTCAATTTCTTCAATTTCTACATCGTCTTCTTCTATCATTTCAGCTTCATAAGGCAATGCCACCTTGTTATCTACTACCAATGTGACATGGCAAGTATGTTTGCGGATCCTGTGAGCTCTACCATGAGGTGCAGGTCTAAAGCGCTTCAACTGTGGACCTTGGTCACAGAAGATTTCACTTACATACAACTCGTAATCATCTGCGCTTTCCGCCCCGCCTAACTTGTATTCCCAGTTGGCGATGGCAGATAAAAGCAACTTTTCTAACCATACTGCTGCTTCTTTTTTAGTAAAGCGCAATATATCAAGTGCTTCATCTACATTCTTATTCCTAATCAAGTCTACTACTAAGCGCATCTTACGAGCAGACATTTGAACATTTTTAAGTTTAGCTACCGCTTCCATGCTCATTCAAATTGATGCACAATAAATTGTGCTATGATTTCTTCAAATTATTTTTTCTTACCACCGTGGCCCTTAAAGTTGCGAGTCAATGCAAACTCACCCAACTTATGACCTACCATGTTTTCAGTCACATAAACTGGTACAAACGTTTTACCATTATGCACTGCTATTGTTTCTCCTACCATATCAGGAATGATCATCGATGAACGAGACCACGTCTTGATAACCGTCTTTTTCTTTGACTCCTTCGCTTTTTCAAGCTTCTTTAGCAATTTGTAAAAAACGTAAGGACCTTTCTTTAATGACCTAGGCATAAGCTATATTACTTTTTCTTAGATTTACGTTTACTGATAATCAGCCTATTAGAGGCTTTATTTGGATTACGAGTCTTCTGACCTTTAGCCATGATACCCGTACGAGATCTTGGGTGGCCACCAGACTGACGACCTTCACCACCACCCATTGGGTGATCGACAGGGTTCATTGCAACACCACGTACGTGAGGACGTTTGCCCATCCATCTCTTTCTACCTGCTTTACCAAGCACTACAAGGCCATGATCAGGATTGGAAGTGGTACCTATTGTTGCTTTACAAGTCTTAAGGATTCTTCTTACTTCACCAGAAGGTAATTTTACGATAGCGTATTTACCTTCACGCCCCATCAAAGTACCGTAAGTACCGGCTCCTCTTGCTAAAGTAGCTCCTCTGCGTGGTTGTAATTCAATAGCGTGGATAGTAGCACCTAAAGGTATATTACTAAGGTACAATGCATTACCTAAATTAGGTGCTGCATCTTCACCACTCATGATTTCCATACCAACTTGCAAACCATCTGGCGCAATGATATATCTTTTCTCTCCATCCTTGTATTCTACCAGAGCAATAAAAGCAGAACGGTTTGGATCGTACTCGATACTTTTGACAATAGCAACCATGCCGTCTTTATCTCTCTTGAAATCGATGATACGATAACGACGCTTATGACCACCACCACGTTGGCGTACTGTACGTCTACCATCATTATTACGACCACCCGATTTCTTTATCGGAGCTAGCAAACTCTTTTCTGGCTTACTAGTCGTAATTTCGGTAAAAGCATTACCAACTCTGAAACGTGAACCGGGAGATACCGGATTAAACTTCTTAACTGCCATTTCTCTCTTATTTCTAGCACTTTATATCAAAGCGCAGGTGTTGCAAAATTAGAGCTGCAAAAATAGAATCAAGTTTGCAACTATCAAAATTAAATTTCGCCAAAGAAATCAATTTCCTCCCCTTCTGTAAGGGTAACAACTGCTTTCTTGTAAGAAGGCTTACGACCTTTCAAAAGGCCAGATCTTGTTGATCTCGTTTTCAATTTGCCAGGCACAATTATCGTGTTTACAGACTCAACCGCTACATTGTACATTTCTTCAATTGCATCCTTGATCTGTAACTTATTTGCCTTTTTATCAACTACGAAAGTATATTGATTCAGACGATCAGAAAGCATTTCTGATTTTTCCGTAATAAGTGGCCTGATTAATATAGTCCTTGCCATGACTCTGATTTTCTTAGCTCCCTAAGAGCAATAATTTAATTAAACGTCTTCTCAATCTCACTTACCGAACCTTCAGCAAGAATCAACTTAGAAGCATTCAGTATTTCATATGTATTTAGATCAGAAGCCTTAATCACGCTAGCTTTTTTCAAATTGCGTGAAGAAAGTAATACTTCTCTTTCCAAGTCTGGTGTAACCAAGATTGACTTTTTTGCAGCGACATCTAAATTGCTAAGAATATTCACATACTCTTTAGTTTGAGGAGCTTCAAAAGAGAAGTCCTCTACTACAATTAAGTTACCTTCAGCCAATTTTGCAGAAAGCACTGACTTTCTAGCCAAACGCTTGGTCTTTTTGTTCAACTTTAAGCCATAGTTTCTATTGGCTCTGGGTCCGAACATACGACCTCCACCTCTAAACAAAGGGTTCTTGATATCACCAAAACGTGCTGTACCTGTACCTTTCTGACGCTTCAACTTACGCGTAGCACCTTTAACTTCACCACGCTCTTTAGACTTATGCGTCGCTTGGCGTTGGTTTGCCAAATATTGTTTCACAGCTAAGTAAACAGTATGCTCATTGGGCTCGATTCCAAAGATATTATCCGGAAGCTCAACCGTTCTTCCTGTTTTTTCGCCTTGAATATTTAATACATCAACTTTCATCATCCAAAATTTAAGCAAGGGCCCTTTGGCACCTTAATCCTTAAGATTATTTTTCAATGATTACAAATCCACCTTTGTGACCAGGAACAGCTCCTTGAATCAATAGTAGATTTCTGTCAGGAAAAACTTTAACTACTTTCAAATTGCGAATCTTAACCTGCTTGCCACCAGTACGGCCTGCCATTCTCATTCCTTTGAATACTTTCGCTGGATAAGATGCTGCACCGATAGAACCCGGAGCACGCTGTCTGTTGTGCTGACCGTGAGTTGCATCATTCACCCCTCTAAAGTTGTGACGCTTTACAACCCCCTGGAAACCTTTACCCTTTGTAATACCAACTGCACTTACTGTATCACCTTCACCAAATACATCCTCTACTTTTACAATTTCACCTAGTGCTTTTTCTATATCAAAGTCTCTAAATTCAACGACCTTACGCTTAGGTCCTGTTTCTACTTTTTGGAAATGCCCTTGGAGTGCTTGAGAGGTATTTTTGACTTTCGCCTCGCCGAAACCCAACTGAACTGCTGAGTAACCATCTGTCTCTTCATTTTTTATTTGAGTGATAACACATGGCCCTGCTTCAATAACAGTACAGGCAACATTTTTACCTTCGCCATCGAAGACGCTAGTCATACCTATTTTTCTTCCGATTATTCCGTTCATCCGACCAAGAATTTTAAATAAGTAACTTATACATACCTGTCAGGTCTTGCTAATGCAAGACGAGACAAAAAGCTACTATTGAATAAGACAACGTTATTTAATTACGTCAATTTAACTTGAATATCTACGCCACTTGGCAATTCCAGTTTCGATAGGGCATCTACCGTTTTCTGGGTGGGCGTATAAATTTCTATGAGGCGTTTATGGGTACGCAACTGGAACTGCTCACGAGATTTCTTATTGACGTGCGGAGAACGCAAGACGGTAAAAATCTTCTTTTCTGTGGGCAGCGGAATCGGACCAGTAACTACGGCACCACTATTCCTCACGGTTTTTACAATCTTCTCCGTTGACTTGTCTACTAAATTGTGATCATAAGAACGGAGCTTGATTCTAATTTTTTGATTCATGCCTTATGTTTATAACTTTTCAAACTTAATTCATCAGTCGGAGTTTTTCTGACTTTTCAGACTCCGACTGATGTCAAATAATTTACTGTGTATTATTCAGAGTGTGCAATTAAGCAACCTCTCCTTTTGCTTTTTCAATAATCTCCTTTGCAATATTCGTAGGAGCTTGAGCATAATGTGAAAACTCCATTGATGAAGATGCACGTCCAGAAGTGATGGTACGTAAAGAAGTTACATAGCCAAACATTTCTGATAATGGTACATCAGCCTGAATAGCCACTGCACCACCTGGGCGACCTTCCTGACCTTTCGGTAAACCACGACGACGGTTCAAGTCACCGATAACAGTACCTACATATTCTTCAGGAGTAACAATTTCTAATTTCATGATTGGCTCCATCAAAACTGCGCCTGCTTTAGGTGCTGCAGCTTTGAAACCTTCTTTTGCACACAATTCAAATGCGATTGGCTTTGAATCGACAGCGTGCATAGAACCATCATATACTCTAACTCTCATACTGTCCATACCGTAACCGGCCAATACTCCATTGTCCATCATGGCCAGGAAACCTTCAGTTATTGGCTTGATGTAGTTTTTATCGATAGAACCACCGACGATATCCCACTTGAACTGAATTCTGGTCTTGCCATTCTTGAAATCTTCGCTTTCTAAGAATTCTTCATCAGCAGGACCCAATTCAAATTCCATATCTGCAAATAAACCAGAACCACCAGACTGCTTCTTCAAGCGTTCTCTGTGATTTACTGTGTTGGTCAATGCCTCTTTGTAATTTACCTGTGGAGCACCTTGGTTAACCTCTACTTTGAACTCACGTCTCAAACGGTCAACAATGATTTCCAAGTGCAACTCACCCATACCGCTAATAACGGTCTGGTTGGTATCTTCGTCATATCTTACGCGGAATGTTGGATCTTCCTCAGCCAATTTAGCCAAGCCCATACCCAACTTATCCAAATCTTTCTGTGATTTTGGCTCGATTGCCAAACCGATTACAGGATCTGGGAAAGTCATACTTTCTAATACAATCGGATGATCTAAATCACTGATCGTATCACCTGTTTTCAAATCCTTGAAACCAACAGCTGCTGCGATATCACCCGCCTCAACTACTGGAATTGGATTCTGTTTATTAGAATGCATCTGGAACAAACGCGAGATACGTTCTTTCTTTCCAGAGCGATTGTTCAATACGTAAGAACCAGCTTCCAAACGACCTGAGTATGCACGGAAGAAAGCCAAACGACCAACGAATGGGTCAGTAGCAATCTTAAAGGCCAAACCAGCAAATGGTTCGTCTACACTAGGCTTACGAGTTTCTGGCTCTTCTGTTTTTGGATTTGTACCTTCAATAGCTTCAATATCAACAGGAGAAGGCATAAACATACATACAGCATCCAATACTGCCTGTACCCCTTTATTTTTGAAAGCAGAACCACAGAATACAGGCATGATAGAAATATCAATAACTGCTTTTCTGATTGCTGCACGAATTTCTTCTACTGAAATTGAATCAGGATCTTCGAAAAACTTTTCTAAAAGAGTGTCATCGTAATCAGCTACCGCTTCCAACAAAGCTTCACGGCGCTCCATTACTGTTTCTTGTAAATCTTCTGGAATGTCAATCACCTCAAAGGTCATACCCATATCATGTTCATTCCATATGATCGCTTGATTAGTGATCAAATCTACAACTCCACGGAAAGTTTCCTCTGCACCGATTGGTACCTGCATAGCAATTGCATTTGCACCTAACTTTTCTTTAATGTCTTCGATAACAGCAAAGAAATCAGCACCAGAACGATCCATTTTATTTACAAATCCAAAGCGAGGTACACGGTAGCGATCCATCTGACGGAAAACCGTTTCAGATTGTGGCTCTACACCAGATACAGCACAGTACAAGGCAACTACTCCATCCAATACACGCAATGAACGCTCTACCTCCACAGTAAAGTCAACGTGACCGGGAGTATCAATAATATTGATTGAATATTCCTGATCTTCCCAACGCCAGTGTGTTTTAGTTGCAGCAGAAGTAATTGTAATACCTCTTTCCTGCTCTTGCTCCATCCAGTCCATGGTAGCAGCACCATCGTGAACTTCGCCGATTTTGTGACTGAGACCCGTATAGAAAAGAATACGCTCTGTCGTTGTCGTCTTACCGGCATCGATGTGTGCAGCGATACCGATGTTTCGAGTGAAAGTAAGATCTTTTGCCATGACTAATTCCTCGAAAGGGATTTAAAATTTAAATGAAAATATATTCGATACACTTTATACTTTGAAATGGGCGAAGGCTCTGTTCGACTCTGCCATTCTGTGCGTATCTTCTTTACGCTTCACTGCGCCGCCTTCACTTTTACTCGCTGCAAGAAGCTCAGCCGCTAACTTTTCAGCCATACCTTTACCACTTCTTTGGCGAGCAAACTTGATCAACCACTTCATACCAATAGAAACCTTTCTTTTCGCACGGATTTCTGTTGGAATCTGGAAAGTAGCACCACCAATTCTACGACTTCTAACCTCTACCTGAGGCATTGCATTATTCAAGGCTTTCTTGAAAATGGCATGCTCATCAGACTTAGCTCTTTCCTTAATTATATCCATTGCATCGTAAAATACCTTGAATGCAACTGTCTTTTTACCTTTTAACATCAAGTTGTTTACAAATTGTGTAACAACTGGATCACCATATCTTGGATCAGGATTTATTATTCGAACCTTCGGTTTTCTTTTTCTCATTGCACTTTAATTAACCCGTTTACAATTACTTCTTAGGACGCTTAGTTCCATATTTAGATCTACTCTGCAATCTATCCGTTACACCTGCTGTATCTAATGCACCACGTACTATTGTATATCTTACACCAGGTAAGTCCTTAACACGACCGCCGCGAATCAATACGATTGAGTGTTCCTGTAAGTTGTGACCTTCACCGGGAATATATGCAATCACCTCAATACCATTAGTCAAACGAACCTTGGCAACTTTACGCAAAGCCGAGTTCGGCTTCTTAGGTGTTGTAGTATATACCCTCGTGCACACCCCTCTCTTCTGTGGACATGCATCCAACGCACGCGACTTACTCTTTAGCTGAACCTTGGTTCTTCCTTTGCGTACAAGTTGATTTATAGTTGGCATATAATGCTATTTACTTTAAAAACTATAGTTAAAAATGTATTACTATCAATAATATAGGATACGGCTTTTCAAAAAGCGATTGCAAAGGTAAAAGTTTAATAAAAAAAATCCAAACATTTTTTCCTTTTTCCATAACTGTAAATAAGAAGCAAACTCTTGATAACCACAAGTGAATACACTTAAGTCCAGATATTGCTGCTTTTTGGTGGTAAATGAATAGCCAAACCCGATAAGAGGAACTAAAATTCAACAATATAGTTCAGTACTTATTATATAAGTATCAAACTACCATTTGTCTTCCTTATGCAAGGTCTAATCTGGTACTCATAAATGGAATGAATAAGACCAAATTGATCAGGATTCATTATATTTATGTAGCTTTTTTAATTAAAAGCGCTTTACAAATCGTGTCTCTTGACCTTGCTACCAGTTATACTGACTTTTATTTGAAAATGGGCCATTTGACGAAAATTTGAAAGAATAAAAATTATGCATCATGTTACAAACTACTACTACTCGCCCAAAAATTTTACTCCTCGAAGATGAGGCGTCCATAAGAAATTCACTTTCACATTTATTTAAAGAATCAGGATATGAATCTTTAGCTGTAGAAAATGGTGAAAAAGGAGTAAAAGCTTTAAGAAATTTTTATCCGGATATCATCGTATCAGATTTGCTGATGCCCAAGATGGGTGGGATGGAATTTTTAAAGTACATCAGAATGAACTCGGCATACAGTAGCCTACCTTTTATTATTCTTACCTGCTTGTCTGAATCTAAGGATAAAATTGATGGCTTAGAAATGGGTGCGGATGATTATATCACCAAACCCTTCGAAGCAAAAGAATTAATGCTTCGCATAAGAAATATTCTAAAATTTAGGCAATCCGGTCAACGCCCCTTAGGCAATCCCACTACCGACCATGAGGGACCTAAGTCCAGAGCTTTTTTGAAAAACCTTACCGACTATATCATTACTAATGTGATGGAAGCTGACCTCAATCTGAAGAAAGTATCTTCTGATTTAAACATGTCAGAATCCGGTTTACAAAAGAAAATAAAAAGGATTACCGATAAAGCATTTACTCAGTATGTGAGAGAAACCCGTTTGGAGCATGCAAAAAGTCTTCTTGAGATGGGCACCTTCAATGTCAATGAAGCTGCCGAAAGAAGCGGTTTTCGAAATGTTTCCTATTTCTCAGATGCATTTAGAAAATATTTCGGTTATCCTCCTTCTCATCTTATTAAATAATTCTATATGATTTTTCAGACCAAAAATCATAGGTCTTATGAATAATGTGTGTCTGGTAGTAATACAGAATCAATATAACGTAGAGCCCATACAAGATCACCTGAATACATTTGTTGACGCAAAAGTAGTTGTTCTTAATGACCATCAACAACTACTTACTGCCAAGCATTATGCCGAACAAGTACTGTATCAATGCATTTATTTAATAGCTAATGATTTTCATGATACGTGGGTAGAACGGTTTCTTACTTTTCTAAAACAAAGTACCAATAGACAAACCCACTTAGTTGCCATTGGTCCTGCTGATCATGTGCAATACGATTTGGCCTTTCAAAAAGGGTTTGACGATTATGTAAGAGAAGACAATTTGGAGTTGTTGCGCTTTGTTACTCGAAAATTAGATGCTATTCATTCCAATACTCCTAAAAAAGTAAGTCTTTCTGATTTACACAATACCTTTAACTATGCCGGCTCATGGCTCTGGAATATTACTGAAAACACGGTACAACTATCTAAATCTTTAAAAGTACTTATTGGCCTAAAGGAAAAAGAGACTTATCAGCTAGAAGAAGTTCTTCATCACATACACCCTGGAGATCTTGCCACTTTTAAAAATATTATTGCTGATTACAAAGAAGTCTTAGAACAACCTTTACACAATACCATCATTAGAATCATTACTGCCAACAATGAAGTAAGAGAAGTATTTAGTACCGGAGTACACTATGTCAACTCTCATCAAAACGATCCAATTATACTTCTACAAGGCTTGACCATTGATATCACTCAATACAGGACTTTCCTTTTGAAGTTTTCCAATCAGGATGCTTTACTGAATAGTTTTCTTTCCTTCTTTCCAATTGGTACATACATTTTGGACCAACAAATGAAGCTGGTCAACTACAGAGGTTTAGCATTTGAACAATTGGTAGAAAAAAAACTCATTCGAATTGGTCAAAATATTCCATTCGAACAGAAAGATATCAATAGCCAATTGGCACGAAAGAATCACCACCAACCCATTGAGCTAACTGTACAATATCCTTTTGAAGAAGGAAGCATCATCCATCAAAACTTTCTGTTTCGAGACATTCAAAATCAACTTGTAGGATTATGTGTAGATGTAACTAAAGCTCAAAAAACTCAACAAAAAATCCTTCAAATCAACCGATTGAAGGAACTTACAGAACAGATGGCCGGCTTAGGCAGCTCTATGTTCAATATGAAGACTCAGGAAACTACTTGGTCAGAAAACCTATATAATATTTTAGGAATTGATCCTGCTGTAAAAGCCACTCCTGAATTATACATTCAAAGTGTTCATCCTGAAGATCAACTAAAGGTGATGGAATCTTTTGCTAATGTTATCGCAGGAAAGATTGATTCACCTTATACATTCAGATACCGCATCATAACCAAAACTGGTGTGGTCAAAACAATTCACTCGGAAGTATTAATAGAATATAAAGATGACTTGCCTTTCATCGTCTATACTTCCAGTCAGGATATCACTAAGCAGGAAAAAGAGCTAGTAAAAATTAAAGAATCTCAGATTGTTTTAGAGCAAGCAAGTGAGCTTACAGAAATAGGAGTAGCCCGGTGGAATGTCGATAAGAATGAAGTATCATTAACTAATGGGGTGTATCAAATTCTTGAAACCAACTCTAAAGAACTTCCTATAGCGAATATTGAATATTTCATCAGTTTATTGCCTGTTTATTTACAAGAACAGACCCGCAAAGAGTTTGAGCGACTTAAGGGAGTAGATTATGAGACCAAAGTGTACACTGTAAAAATTAAACCCAAAGAAAACATCAAGTATATTAATATATGGGTCAAAAGCACCAGAGAAAACAATAGACAAATAATTTATGGTGTCATCAAGGACATCACTGACCGATACACCAATGAGCAAAAAATCAATAATTTAAACAAACAGCTCAACTCTTCTCTTCAACGCAGTAAAGCTCAACTGGGCAGAACGATGTTCCGTTTGCAGAAAATATTTGAAAACCCGTTAAATGGTATAGCGATCACCAATGGTATACATGTTTTCACAGATGTCAACGATGCATTCGCCAAATTGATAGGCTATAGACAAGAGGAATTGCTTGGCCAAGCTGCCTTAGATATCATACATCCTGACTCAATTGAAGACGCTTATCAGGAGATTGCAGCATTTGATGCAGATATCAGACATTCTTCCAATGTACCCAAAGCTCTACTTCATAAAGATGGTTCTCGAGTATGGACAAAGCTATCTGTTTCTAAAATTTATGATGAGATAGAACAACAAAGTTTTCACATCATTATTGTTGCAAATATCCAGAAAGAAAAAGAACTGGAATCCATGAGAGAAGTGGCTATCAAGAGTTTGCAAGAAAGTGAAACCCGCTACAGGTTGTTGTCTGAAAATAGTACCCACGTAGTATGTATGCACAATATCTCAGGTCAATTTACTTATGTTTCTGAGTCCTGCAAAAGCATTCTGGGTTATGAGAAAGAAGAAATGCTTAATCAAACCGCTTTAGATTTCATACATCCAGATGACTTAGCCTTTATTAAAGCTGAAATCATCAAGAATCTCAATTTAAAAAAGAAAGATTTTTCAACTTCAGAGTATAGATCCAGAAAAAAAGATGGCAGCTATATTTGGTTCGAAACAAGAGGAAAAAATGAATTCGATGAAGAGGGCAATATCAAAATCATATATACTTATTCCAGTGATGTTACAGAACGAGTAGATGCAGAAAAAAAGATGAAAAAAGCTTTAGCGAAAGAAAGAGAAATCAATGATATTCGTTCAAAATTTGTCTCTACGGCATCTCATCAATTCAGAACGCCCCTGACCAGCATAAAATTGAATGCACAATTGCTGCAAATGCAAATCAAGGATCCAAAGTTGCTCAATTGGGCCAATGGGATAGAACAATCTGCCACCAGCCTTACTTCTTTGATCGATCAAATACTTACACTGGGTAAACTGGAGTCAAAATATTTTCAATGTAACCCCCAAATTGTAGACATTGAATTGATTATTAGCAAAGTGATTCAGCAAAACCACAATGCTAATAATAATGACAATAGGAAAATAGACTTCAGAATCAGAGGTGAGCGATCGGATGTTTATGCCGATCCCCATTTGGTGGAGCATGCTATCAATAATTTGGTTTCCAATGCACTTAAGTATTCCAAAAACAGGCCTGCGCCCATTTTGACGCTTGAGTACGAAGCAGAACATGCGATCATTCTGATTAGAGATTTTGGAATTGGAATTTCAAAAGTTGATCAAATTAATCTATTTAAGCCTTTTTACCGGGCACAGAATGCAGCAACTATTGAAGGAACAGGCTTGGGCTTAGCAATCGCTAAACAATTTATAGAGCTAAATGGAGGAGTGATTGAGCTTAAAAGCGAATTAAATAGAGGAACTACATTTTATATCTCTTTGAATTACAATTAACATAGGTTACAGTGCATTTAATATTTCCATTCTCCTTTTTTATTGAATTGTCATTCAATTTTTTAATTTAGTCTGACTATAAAATGAAACATTTATCTCGATAGATAGTACTGTAATAGAAGAAACAATAACTTCTTAAGTAAAACTAAAAGAATAATCTTTCGATTTTGATGGAATCTTTTGCCTCAATACTGCGTTAAAAAGCCTCACCATAGCTAGGCTATTCCTGCATTTTTTGCCTTGCCTTGAGACAAAATCTTCTCGGTCAAAATGCAAAACTTATTTTTTTAGTTTTACTAAGTAC
>JBCBCD010000064.1:0-14514 GCA_038530915.1 Bacteroidota bacterium | reverse complement strand
AACTTATGTTAGCTAAAAATATAATAAGCTCGTCAGCCTAAATAATATATTCTGCCAAAACGCAGCAACAAACTTAGCTTCGACAGTCCGTAGGACGATTCGACAGCCTCTCAAGGAGTAGCGATTAGACTTTAGACAAAATTCGGGAGGACTCATGTTTTATTTAACGATTAAAACCACTTACCTTGAATAGAGCACTTACCAATCACATCTTAATGGTGCGTCCGGCACATTTTGGGTATAATGAAGAGACTGCTGATGACAATGCTTTTCAAGCAAGAGATGAAAACATGAATACAACAGAAGTTCAAGAAGAAGCAGTAAGGGAATTTGATACACTTATCGCCAAACTTAGAGCTGCTGATATTGATGTTTTCCTGGTGAATGACGCTGATGATCCATATACTCCTGATGCAGTATTTCCCAATAATTGGGTAAGTTTTCATCAAAATGGGACCATTGCTACTTATCCAATGTATTCTTCCATAAGAAGAAGAGAGAGACAAGAAGAGATCATCCAAATGGTAAAAGAAAAATTTGGTTTTGACAAACGCATGCATTTTGAACAATTGGAATTTGAAGATAAGTTTTTGGAAGGCACTGGTAGTTTGGTGTTAGATCGACTGAATAAAATTGCTTTTGCTTGTAAAAGCCATCGTACGCATGAAGATGCAGTCGATCAGTTTTGCAAATACATGAATTACGAAAAGGTGCTTTTTTCTGCTTATGACGAACCTGGAAAACCCATTTATCACACCAATGTGATGATGACCATGGGAGATCATTTTGCTATAGTATGTATGGAATCCATCAAGAATGAAAGAGAGCGATTGGCACTGCAAACCAAGTTGGCAGACAATGATAAAACCATCATAGAAATCTCTTTTGAACAGATGGGTAAGTTTGCAGGCAATACCTTATTGGTTAACAATAATCATGAAGAATCCTATCTAGTAATGTCAAGTTCAGCTTATCACGCATTTGATGAACGTCAACTGAAAATCCTTGAACGGTTTGCAAAGATCATACATTCTCCAATTCCAACTATAGAAAAATCCAGTGGCGGTAGTGTAAGGTGTATGATGGCCGAGATCTTTGTGCCTTAAGCTAATCTACACTTACTGTCGGTGCCGACAGTAAGTGTAGATTAGCTTATTCATAGCGAATCGTTTTTGATGGATTCAAAGAAGCCAATCTCCATGTCTTTATACTTACAGTAACAAATGCTACCAAAAGCATGCCAAGTATGGCAACCAACAACAACAACCATGGGAAGTCTATTCTGTAAGCATAGGAATTAAGCCAGCCATTCATGCCCAAATAAGTTATTGGTAGGCTGATAAATACAGATACAATTATTAACACGAAAAAGTCCTTGAAAAAAAGGAGTACAATCTGGTTGACAGAGGCCCCCAAAACTTTCCTTACCCCCACTTCTTTTGTTCTTTGTAGCGCCAAATAAGAGGAGAGACCAAATAAACCTATTGTGGCTACCAAAATGGCTAATAAGGCAAAATTTAGGAAGATAGAACCAAACCTTAAATCTTCTACATACAGTTTTTCAAAGCGCTTGTCTAAAAAGGAATATATAAATGGTGTTTGAGGATAAAATTGATTCCAGGTATCTTGTATAGCTACAATGGTATTGTTGGCATCATTGCTTGTAAGTTTTACAACAGAACAAGTTGGTCTTTTTCTTGGGAAGAAAATAGTGGGTTCAACAGCACTCTTAAGAGAAGAACGGTTGTAGTCTTTTACAACTCCAACGATATAATTAGGTGCTTTGTTGGGATTGCTACCTATGATTACTTTTTCATTTACTATAGAGGAAGGATCAGTATAATTATTCATTTTCATGAAAGTTTCATTAACTAAAATGGTATTGCTGTCTCCAGCCATTTCAGCATTAAAGTTCCTTCCGGCAAGCAATTCTAAGTCAACAGTTTCTACATAATTGTCATTTATATAAGTCATGTAAATTGTAGCTTCCACTCGCTCTTGTTTGCCCCCAATTCTAAAACCAGAACTACTTGAATTGATGTCAGTACTATTACCTCCTGGCAAGTTGTCGATGCCTGCTATGTTTTTAACGCCCGGAATTTTATTTATTTCTTCAGAAAAAGCTTTGTAATTGCTTACAAATTTATCCCATCCTTGGCCAGTATATTCAGGATTTTCAAAGCCAATTACTTCTTGAGTATTTATACCCAAAGTATTGGCAGTCATATATTGAATTTGTTGGTAGACAATGATGGTACTGGCTACCAAAATCAAGGAGGCAGCAAATTGAACTACAACCAATCCTTTTCTGAGATTGGTACCATGTTTGGATCTTGTAAAGCTTCCTTTAAGTACACCTATAGGTTTAAAAGAGGACAGTACCATAGCCGGATAAAAGCCTGTAATTAATGTTCCAAATGCAAAGAATAAGCCCAATTTGATCAGAAAATCAGGGTTTTGCCAGAGATCCATAACAACATTTTTACCCACCAACTCATTGAAATAGGGGAATAATGCTTGGGCAATAACCAATGCCATAATCGCCCCAAAAAAATTGATGATCAGGGCCTCAGTAAGAAATTGTTTCAATAAGTGGGACCTTGCTGCTCCAACTACCTTTCGTATCCCTACTTCTTTTGCTCTTTCAATAGCTCTGGCTGTGGATAAGTTGACATAATTTACCCAGGCAATGAGTAAAATAAAGATTGAAATGATCCCTAAAAAGCCAACCGCTTTTTTGCTCCCATGAATTTGTGGCTCATAAGTAAAATCAGACTCCAAATGAATGTCTTTTACCGGCATCAACCTAAACTTTGTTCGGGCATAAGTGGGCCTATATTTATCAGAAATTACCTGAAGCTTAGGATAGAGAGCATCCAAATCTGTTTCAGGAGCCAAGCGAACATAACCATAATAGTTATATCCACTCCATTGATCATTTTGTATTCTGCCAGCAAAACTTCTTAGTGAGACCAAAATATCAAACCAACAGTGAGTGTTGTCGGGTATATCCTCTATTACGCCAGTTACTTTAAATGGACGATTAAAACCGCCGAGTACCTCAATGTATTGACCCACTGGATTTTCCTCACTGAAATATTTCTTAGCTAGAGACTTAGTAAGAACGATAGAATGTGGCTCAATGAGCATTGTTTTCAAGTCACCATAAATTATCGGATAATTGAAAAGATTCAAAAAATTAGAATCAGCTGCAACAATATTGTTTTCTTCAAGTGGAGTGTTTCCTTTTTTTAGAATCAACCTCCCGGGTTTGTGTATGGTAGTTCCGCTCAAAACTTCCGGTACTTCTGCTGTAAGGGTATGTGCCGCAGGAGCAAATGTCATCGCGTCGGTAACGGCTACTTTGCCATTTGATAATTCATCCGTAGATAATCTATACAATTGATCGCTAAGTGGGTGAAATTGATCATAACTCTTTTCAAAGCTGGTGTATTGGTTGATGAATAAGAAGGCCGTAAGCCCAAGAGCAAGACCAAAAATATGAATGGTGGTATAGGAAGGATTTTTTCTTAGATTTCTGTAGCCAATTTTTAAATAGTTAATAAACATATCAAGGTTGTTTTGTAGAGAAGCCAGTCTGAAGGGGCGGATAATAGAAGGTCGAAAAAGTAATAAGACCTGAGCTGCAAAGTACCAGTTAGCTGTACTTTGCTTGCGATTTGTTAGTTTCCGTTGGTATAGTTCATCCAAGTCGCCTTGGATGTCTTCATAATAATCAGGATGACAGTACCATTGAAAGAATCTTTCAGCTAGCTTCTTAATCATTAATCGGGTGTTATTGAAAATAAATAGTTAAAAATCTAAAGCGATGTCAGGAATGTCATTCCATAGTTTATTGCGGGTATCTCTTGTATATTCTAATGCTCGCTTACCATTAGCTGTCATGTAAAAATATTTCTTGCGTTTTCCACCACGAGCCTGAGTGGATTCACCATATTTTGAATTTAGATAGCCTTTTTGTTCCATACGGCGCAGTGCGGCCTGTAAAGCTCCAACACTTACTTTGCGTTGCAACTTCTCTTCTATGGCATCCTTGATGGCTACTCCATAGGCTTCATCATAGAGTACACCTACCATAAGCAATACAACCTCTTCAAATTCTCCTAATGGATACTTTTTCATTTTATATAATTCCTATTTGTAGTATTTAAAATCAATGTAATGGTTTTTTATTAAATTCCTATACGTAGTATTGGTGTAAAAGTATGATTTTATGTTGATTAATATGGAATATCGACGAATGTGGTGATTAATGGGAGAAAATTAGGTAAAATCATGAAAAGCAATGAGCTAGCTTTGAAGTTGTTTAAGAGGAAAAAATCTACAACTATCAAGGAGATCATAAAATAAGGACATTAAAAAATCAGCATTATAACAATATATCAACATAACAGCAGAATAAATTGTATTATTGTAAACTTTTTAATCACAAGAAGGAATTTCGATTCCTAAAAACTTTTTTACCACAGGATATGACAATAGAGCAATTTAAAGAGCTGCAAGAACGCCTGGGTTCGTTAAGGAGGTATCTTTGACGTCGATAAACGACTTTTAGAGATAGAAGAAAAAGAACAACTTTCATTAGATCCCAACTTCTGGAGCAATCCTGAGTATGCGGAAGCAACACTTAAATCACTTAAAGGACATAAACGCTGGGTAAACCAGTTCAATACAGCTAAAACAGAGCTGGAGGATCTTGAAGTCCTACAAGAATTCCAAAAAGAAGGAGAAGCTTCGGAAGAGGAAGTAGATGAAAAATATGCCAAAGCCACAGAGGTCATTGACGATCTGGAGTTTAGATCTACCTTAAATCGCCCCGAAGATGAATTAAGTTGTATACTTGAAATCAATGCTGGTGCCGGTGGTACCGAAAGCTGTGATTGGTCGCAAATGCTAATGCGCATGTATATGATGTGGGCAGAAAAACAGGGCTATAAAGTCAAAGAACTCAACCTACAAGATGGAGATGTTGCAGGGATTAAATCAGTAGAATTAGAGATCAATGGCGACTATGCCTATGGTTTATTAAAAGGAGAAAATGGAGTACATCGCCTGGTGCGTGTAAGTCCTTTTAATTCACAGGGTAAAAGAATGACCTCTTTTTCATCAGTTTTTGTTTATCCAATGATAGATGACAGGGTAGAGGTGGAGATCAATCCTGCAGATATAGAATGGGATACTTTTAGAGCAAGTGGAGCCGGTGGACAGCATGTCAATAAAACGGAATCTGCAGTGCGTGTAAGGCATTTACCTTCTGGTATAGCAGTTGAATGTCAACAAGAGCGTTCTCAGCATATGAATCGTGAAAAAGCCTTACAGATGCTTAAATCTCGTTTGTATGAAAAAGAACTGGAAAAGCAACGTGCTGAAAGAGACAAAGTAGAAGCTACGAAAATGAAGAATGAGTGGGGCTCTCAAATTCGTTCTTATGTCTTGGATGACAGAAGAGTAAAAGATCATCGCACCAATTACCAAACCAGTCAGGTTGATGCTGTATTGGATGGTGATTTGACTGACTTTTTAAAGTCTTTCTTAATGCACAGCAATTAATTATAATAGTAAATCGTTGAGGGTGATTGAATGTGAATAATAAATTATGCTATTTAATCACTCTCTCTATCCTACTTCCTCACTATCTCATCAACTCCTTCAATGGGCTACTGCTCTGTTTTTTTTGGGTCGTGCCATCCTCTTTTGGTTCTGGGGAGCACCATATAGAACTTTCTTTTGGGATGAACCCTTACTGGGTAATGCGATTGAAACTTTGGGGATGAGTTGGGGCGCTTACCTTTCTAATGTTGCTACAGATAATAATATTAATCTGTTAGTCAATACACAAGCTGTCATCTTTTTACTAGCCAGTCTTTCCACCTTTTTTTATAAAAAATTACCAGCTCGATTAACACATCCTTTAATCTTTCTTGCTGCCATTCAAATGTTTTTGCTGGCATTGTTGTTGTGGAAGGAAAAATTCGGTGTAATAGCACAATTATTTGAGTACACCTTACAAATCTTCGTACCCATCTTATTTTTATACTGGAAAAAAGATAGTTGGAAGAAAAGCATTTATTGGATAACAGCCGCTGCAATCGCTTTGACTTTTACTGCACATGGACTATACGCTATGGGCATCTTTAAAACACCGGGTCATTTCATAGGTATGACCATTTCAATATTGGGAATAAATGAGGATAAGGCTTATACTTTTTTATGGCTTGCCGGAGTACTCGACCTGATATTAGCAATAGGAATTTTTTTTAAACCAAAACCTGCCATTTGGGCCTTACTATATGCTATGTTCTGGGGTTTTCTGACCACTTTAGCTAGAATAGTAGCTCATTGGAACTGGAATGATCTGTACCATAGCTTTCTGTTATGGGTACCAGAAAGCATGATAAGAACACCACACTTCCTTGTACCCACGGCTTTGGCACTATATTTATATAAGCAATACTTTAAAAAAGCATGACGCTTACATTGCCAAAATTTCTCCCATTCTCACCAAATCGCTCTTGATGGGTTTTTCCTGTGAGATGGCATCATCAAAAGAAGTATAGGCAATTTGATTATTTACTAATCCAACCATCTTATTGTTTTGTCCTTGTAACAAACCTTCCACAGCAGCAAAGCCAAGTCGACTTGCCAGAACTCTATCAAAACAACTGGGAGACCCACCTCTCTGCAAGTGACCTATGATGGTTACTTTGGTGTCATAGTAATCAAATAAGTTTTGTACTTTTTGTGCTATTTCGGCAGCACCTCCATGTTTGTTTCCTTCAGCAACAATAACTACACTAAAGAGCTTTTTTCTCTTGGCTCCTTTTTTGAGTTTATCCACCAAAGACTCAATGCTGGCATCAACCTCAGGTATCATGACGCTTCCTGCACCACCTGCAATGGCAGTGTTTAAAGCAATGTAACCAGAATTACGGCCCATAACTTCAACAAAGAAGAGTCGGTTGTGAGAATCAGCGGTGTCTCTGATTTTATCTACAGCTTCTACGGCTGTGTTAATAGCAGTATCAAATCCAATGGTAAAGTCTGTCCCGAATAGGTCATTGTCAATGGTACCCGGGATACCTACAAAGGGAATATCATGTTCTTCAGAAAAAACTTTAGCTCCTGTGAAAGTACCATTACCACCTATGGCGATACAGGCATCAATGTCAAAAGCCAAGAGAGATTCATAAGCCTGATTACGGCCTTCTACAGTCATGAATCTTTTGGAGCGAGCTGTTTTTAATATAGTCCCTCCTCTATGTATGATGTTGGCTACATCTTTTCGTTCCAGTCTACGTATCTCACAATCGATCATCCCTTCATACCCTCTAAAAATACCGTAGACATGAAGATCGTGAAAATAAGCTGTTCTTACTACAGCCCGTAATGCAGCATTCATTCCAGGTGCATCACCACCGGAAGTATATACGGCAATTCGTTTAATTTTCTTGTCCATCGCTTTTGTCTTTCGTTTAATAGTGTTTACTAGGCACTATGAAATTCAACCAATGCATCTATTGGTCTTTTTACAAATTTACCAAGTTTCATGTCTCTTTCTTCTAAAATGGCTTCTAAAAATGGCTTGAAATGGAACGCCACAGATCCAATGAAACTAATTGGCAATGATAAATGGTTTTTATATTTTCTAACATGCCTATCTATAAATTCCGAAAAGCAATTATAGATAATCTTTTGAATAAAAGGATGATCTGAATGATCATTTAAGAAACGGGTGTATTTAGCTAAAAACACATTTGGAGTAGGTTTTTGATAAACGTTTTCCAAAATAATAGCTTTTCCTCCAGGATATCTTTCATCAAATTTGTTATGTAGTTCCTTTGGCAATTCTCTGTAAAAATAGGCTTTAACTAATTCTTTACCCAAATGAGAGCCGCTTCCTTCATCACCAATGAAATATCCTAAATTGGTAACATTATCTGTAACCTGATCTCCATCAAAAGCACAAGAGTTTGACCCTGTCCCAATGATGCAAGCAATTCCAGGTGATTTTCCACACGCTGCCCTGGCGGCACCTACTAAATCATGTTCTACAAGGACATTTGCTTTTCCAAATAAATGTTGTAAAGCCGCAGCAATAACTCCTTTTTTTTGTGTATCCCAACAGCCTGTTCCGTAATAATATACAGCTTCAACTTCTTCTACTGGAATTTTGCCTGTGAATGCCTTTGAAGTTTCATCATAAATCAGACTTTCTTTATGGTATACTGGATTGAATCCTATTGTGTTAATAATATCATGGGCTCCATCAGCCTTAACTACAGCCCAATCTGCTTTGGTAGATCCACTGTCTGCAACTATTATCATGACGAATTAGATTAAGTTTTTTGATTTATAAAGGTAGTGTATTTTTTACACTAAGATAAAGTGTTCCACTTTATTTTTTTCGACTTGGTTGAATATTTTAAAACAAATAGTTTTAAATAAAAACAAAATGTTTTATATTTGCATAGTAATCAATGATCAAAATTTGAGGAGATGAGTCAATACTATACAATTCACCAAAAAAAACAAGCTGAGCAAACGTACACAAAAGTTCTAGTAAAATATTGGTTTCAAATATTCGTAATTTCTATTGCTTTATATTCTTTTATAAAAAAAGAAATTTCGTTTGAATTTGATTTAGGAAAAAATGTTTCAAAACAAATGGCCCAAAACAATCAATCAGCAATCGAAAAAATAAGTCCAACGGCACAACTTTCTACATTAAACAATGTGAATCCTGCGATGAATGTTAGCCAAATGTCCAGTCCGAAGAAAAAAGAATGGAAGGACAGAAAAGCCAATAACTTTTACAACATCAGTTTTATTCTCAGTCCTGATTTAGGGCAACGCAAAGGCATTGATCCTAAAGTCGTCAACATGCATTTATCCAACTGCTACAACTATGTTCGTCAATATCTAGAAATTGCTACTAATGAAAGAAGAGCATATGGTATTCCAATAAGCATTACCCTTGCACAAGGATTGTTAGAATCTGATGCTGGAGATAGCAGGTTGTCTATTGAATCTAACAACCATTTTGGAATAAAGTGCAAAAGAAAATGCAGATCTTGTACCTGTCGCAACTATACTGACGACGATATTTATGATATGTTCAGGGTTTTTGAGTCTCCATGGGAGAGCTTTAGAGAACATTCTATTTTGCTTACCGGAGCCAGGTATAAGCATTTATTAGATTTAGATCCAAGAGATTACAAAGGGTGGAGTAGGGGCTTAAAAAAAGCTGGATATGCCACAGATAAACGTTATGCTGAAAAACTGATTCAAATTATTGAAGAAATGCAGTTGTATCGTTTCGATGAAATTTAATGCACTCCAAATAACCCAATTTACCAAATAGAAATAGCTCTAGTTTGTATTAGTAGGTAAATTTATTTTGAGGATGGTTTTGACTTTGATATATTGGTCAGGTTAATCATCCTCATTTTTTATGAATACCTTTTGGAGTAAACTATCGACAAACATTTCAAATATTAATGAAAAGATCGGGAATATTATTTCCTGGATAAGTGCACTATTGGTGCTACTCATTGGAGTAGATGTAGTGATGCGGTATCTTTTCAGTGATACCAAAGCCTGGATAACTGAACTCGAGTGGCATTTATTTGCCTTGATCTTTTTATTAGGTGCAGGCTTTGCTTTTAAACATGACAAGCATGTAAGGGTAGATTTATTTTATGCCAATTACTCACCAAAGGATAAAGCGCTAACCAATTTATTAGGAAACCTCATTTTACTGATCCCTTGGTGCATTTTCATTATCTATTTTTCTTTTGGTTATGCCAAAACTTCTTTTCTGGAAAATGAAACATCTCCAGATCCTGGCGGTTTGCCCGCTCGATATCTTATCAAATTTTCTATCACTTTAGGATTTATTTTATTGTTCTTTCAAGCAGTAGGTAATAGCATTGAACAATACAACAACTACAGAAAAGCATAGGACAATGGAAATATTAGCGCTTCTTTTATTTTTAAGTGTATTCATTTTGATTTTGTATGGCTACCCGGTTGCTTTTACCCTAGGTGGAATAGCCATTATTTATGGATTGTGTTTTCTGAGTCCTGAAAGTTTTACTGCTCTTCCTTCTCGTATAATGGGTGTAATGAGTAATTATGTGCTTCTGGCAGTGCCTTTATTCGTTTTTATGGGGATTATGCTGAAAATGTCTGGTATTGCTGAAAACCTCCTTGAAACAATGGCCATATTATTTGGGAAAATAAATGGAGGATTAGCGATATCCGTTATTATAGTAGGAGCGCTTTTGGCTGCTTCTACTGGAATAGTAGGTGCAACAGTTATTACCATGGGCTCCATTAGCTTACCCACTATGTTAAAAAGAGGGTATAAAGAAGAGTTGGCAACAGGTACTATTGCTGCATCGGGAACCTTGGGGCAAATCATTCCTCCTTCCATTGTATTAGTCTTACTTGGTAGTGTATTGAATATTTCTGTTGGAAAATTATTTGCTGCGGCCTTATTACCTGGTTTGGTTTTGGTATTGCTTTATGTAATCTACGTATTCATCTATGCTAGTAGAAATCCTGAGTATGCACCCTCTGTTCCAAAAGAAGAAATTGAAGCCTTTAAAGCTGAAAATTTTGTTTTAAAAGTGATACAAGCCTTTGTTTTGCCCTTATTATTAATCGCCGCTGTATTGGGTTCTATATTTGCAGGCTTAGCTTCGCCCACAGAAGCTGCAGCAGTAGGGGCAATAGGTGCCACCATTTTAACAGCTACTCAAGGAAAGTTGAATTTTAAAGTGATCAAAGAAGTAGCAGTGGAGACCACCCACCTTACCAGCATGGTTTTTATCATTTTGCTAGGAGCAACTACTTTCACTTTTGTGTTCCGGGAAATGAACGGAGATCAATTTTTAATTGATTTAATTAATCGGTCTCAATTATCACCACAAGCATTTTTAATCTTGGTGATGGTCATTGTATTTATCTCAGGATTTTTCATTGATTTCATTGAAATTATCTTCATAATTGTGCCTATTGTGGCACCCATATTTGTTGCCTATGGAGTAGATCTATTATGGATAGGGATATTGTTGGGTCTCAATCTACAAATTTCATTTTTATCACCACCATTTGGGTTTTCTCTGTTTTATTTGAAAGGAGTGGCCCCTCCACAAATCACAACTCAACACTTATATCGGGGGATTATACCCTTCATATTAATACAGTTGGTTTTGTTGGTTTTGATTATTGTTTTTCCTGATATTATTTATTTATCGAGTTTTGGATAATAAAATAATAGCCTGTAGAAACAAAGCTTGCATCTTTTTTCAAAATCTCCGTCCTATAAACAAGAGGAAATTTTCTACTATAGAACCAATGCTTTATTAAAAGATGGAAAGCCAAATTGAACAACTGTACGAGCCTCTTTTTTTGTATGTAAAAAAGAGAATTAATGTATTGGAAGATGCTGAAGACTTAACTCAGGAAATCTTCCTTAAACTTGCCAACTCTGATACTAATGGAGTCAATAGCTTAAAAAGTTGGATGTTTAATATTGCGAAAAATACAATCATCGATTTTTACAGAAAAAAAAGAGTGATTAATGAAATCGATGAAGACAATATATATATAGAAGACTTTGCTGAAAATACAATAGCAGCTGAACTTAGTCAAAGTATTTCTAACTGCATAAATCTCCTACCGGAAGAATACAGGTTGGTTTTAACACTTTCTGAAATCGAGGGAATGCCTCAAAAAGAAGTAGCAGAAAAGTTGGGTATGAACTATACAACAGTACGTTCAAAAATTCAAAGGGGTAGAAAAAAATTAAGAACATTATTTGCTGAATGTTGCCACGTAAAACAAGGTGGAAGGGGCAGCATTATAGGTTACGAATTGAATAGGGATTGTGGGCCACTGAAGAAATGTTCGTATAATAAAAAATGTTGAATAAATATTTTCTGCATCATTTTTAGATTTTATCGTCTACTAAGTCGGTAGAAATATTTGAATAAATCTGTTAAAATCTGAAAAATGAAACTCAATTTGAAAAAAACAATCTTTTCAGCAACCTTACTTTTTGGACTACTATTCAGTACCAGCGCAATTGCTCAAACATCCTGTTGTACGAAGAGCAAGTCTGAAACGGCAGAAAAAATAGCCTGCACAACATCCGAAAAAGAATCAACTTCCGGATGCACGCCTTCTGCCTGTAGAGGTGCAAAAACTAAATTTGGCGAAGCTAAAGTCATTAGTGAATTAAGAGGTAGTTTAATCGCTCTTAAAGCAGATATGGAAAAGTCTACAAGCCCTGCATTTGATGCTAAGGCTTACGACATACATGGTATAGTAGGTGAAACCGATGATGAAAGCCTTGAAATCATCATCCAACATGTAAAAACCATTGAAAGTGATTTTGCTACTAAATTAAGTTTTAAGCCAACAACATTTAGCCTTCCTCAGAACAAAGCAAAGCAAGTTCAGTATTTGAATAGCCGCATCGATGCACTGAAAAAGAAGCTGCTTTAGAAGCAATTCTGTTCAAATGAGTTGTGTGTTGGGTGTTTTGATCAATGCTTTTAACATACTGCAAAAGGTTAGATCTTCACAACACACAACACACAACACACAACACAATTTCCTCTAAAGATTAATGACATCAAATAATGAATTTCAGAAAAATAATAAGCCTTTCAATAGCATTCAGCTTTATTATTCTCTTCATTACAGGCATTTTTTCTTTTACGAAGGACTACTCCAGGATCACTGCTACTATACATACAGTATTTGGTTTTGTCTTTGCCATTGGGGTTGCTTTCCATTTATTCAATAACTTTCAGCCACTCAAAAAGTATGGTAAAGGAATTGTAAGTCTGCTAGTCTTAACAATAGGCGCACTACTTTTATCAGCTACCTACTTCCTAACCGAACCGTTTCATTCCTTAATGGATTATGGGACTCGACTAAAAGCCAATACGGAGAAAAACATCAATTCTTCTCAATATGATGTATTGCAAATGCCTGTGAGTAATGGAAATATAAATTTGACTATTGACTTATTACAAGGCGAGCATTATTGGCATCCTCAAATGGCTGTATGGATAGAAGATGCTCAGGGAAATTACACAGAAACCTTATTTGTCACAAAAGCTACTGCTAAGGGCATTTTCTATGGTGGAAGAAGCAAGGCTAATTTTAAAGAATTTGACGGAAAAAAAGGGGGAAGAGGAGACTATAGAAGGGTGAATGCACTTCCAGTATGGTCGCATAAGCGAGGAGTTCTTTATGAAGACAAAATGTACGTTCCGACCAGAGCAAATCCTCTGCCGGATGCCATTACCGGAGCTACTTTTAAAGGTAATTTCAAATTACTAACTGCTATTGATGAGCTTGAAAAGTTTACGTTAAAAATAGAACTTAATGTAGCTTTCGATGATAATGAGTATTATTCTGAGTACGATTTCCCTGATGATGATATCTTTCATAGCGGGACAGGCCAATTAGGGCAGCCTTCCATCATCTTTGAAGCTCATATTGATATGGTCGACAACAAAAAGTATTACCTAATGGAAATGATAGGGCATGGCCATCGTTCAGGGCAGACGGGCGAACTTTTCACAGATGTATCAAGCTTAACAACCGCCTTGGACATAGTGGAACGCATAGTAGTGGGGGTAAAGTAAATACTTAAGGTGGCACTGAGCCGCCACCTTAAACATAGAGAATGATTATTGTACAACCTTAGTTAAAATCGTACTTGAAGTCAATTTGCCATTTTTACCATTGTAAGACTCTGATTTGACAACTCCTATACCATTCGTATACCAGTTGACGACTTTAATCTTGGATTTGGAGATCGACATCTTGAAATCAGCAACATAAGATATTCTAAAGCAATCGAAAGTGCCTGCTTCAGTAGTGATGCTTTCCTTTGCTTCTACCTTGTGTTCTGAATAGTTGATTTTCAAATTCATGTTCATAACTCCCATCTTAAAGGAGACCGTATTCTCTGTATCAGGAAAAGTTTGACCTACTTTGGGATTTTCAGCCATTGAGAAACCATCACCTTCTACAGTCATTTCAGCTTTTTGACCTTCAAACATACTACTCATCTCAGGTGGCAACATACTTTCTACATCCATAGAAAAGACATTGTTTTTACATTGAATTTCGAAATCTCCGGTTGACGTTTTTTTTCCTTTTTTATCCGTAGTCTCGAAGTTAACGGTTGCTACGAAACCACCATCTATGGTTTTGATATCGGAAATTTTTTGAATACTTGATCCCTCCGATTTTCCCTTCCCATTGAATACATCATAATGGAGTTCTGTATTTTCCTTGAAAGGATAATAACTTTCACAGTCCTGTGAAAAAGAAAGTGTAGTGATAAATAATAGCGTAAGAAGTAGTAAAATTCTCATTGTAACGTTTTTTGGAATAGAAGTTGTTTAAGGTTTTCTGCTGTCAGCGAGCATAAAGGCTTATGGTTTCTGGCAAAGCTCATTTTTC
>JBCBCD010000063.1:0-14636 GCA_038530915.1 Bacteroidota bacterium | reverse complement strand
AAATTTGATCAGTATATCCTAACTTAAGCAACTCCAAGATGTATTCAAATTCTGCAATCTTATTTTGATTGAATGGAATAAATATTGGCTTACCATTATTTTGATTTAAAAACTTTCCATATAAATAGGGCGCATGATTGCCTTTAAAGTGTATCCAATAAATACTCCAAGGATCGCGACCATCAGAAAAATAGGTATGCTTCTGTTCTTTTTCAATGATAAAAAAAGAATTGGGGGTTACTTTATGAGTTTTGTCTTTAGTAATAATTCTTCCCTGACCATCTATGCAATAAATCAATATGTACTCGCTGCACCCGTTGGGGCGCTCCCGGAAATGGTTGGACGCTTTAGGGAAAAAGCCGATGTCTGTTAAAAACAGGCCTTTGATCAGTTCATGAGTATGGAATTGTTTTAAGAGTTGGTGTGGAACCACTACCATTTTCTCTCCTTTAAAGCCACTTTTTAATAGTCTTGTTGACATTTATTATGCTGTAAATGATTGTAAGATTGTCCATGTCATTTGCTGGAAAGTCCATATTGTGAACATAATAAATTTATAGTTTTGATGCAATAAAAGTCAAAATATTTTGCAAAAAGGATTTGAATGCAAATTAAAATTCTCTAGTTGATGTTTGTTTCAGATCTATTTGATGGAATATACTCACTTATTTTAGATAGAAACTAACCATATAATCTATGTTTGTCAAAACAAGAAACATTATTACGCTCCTAGCCGTCCTCTTTATGGCATGGTCTTGTGAAGAGGATGAAATTACCATTTCTTCTGAACCACAGCTAGGTATCGAAACTTCGATTATGGGCCTACCAGGCGAGACTATTGTATTTACCGGTCTTGTGTCGGATGTAGCTGGAATCTCTTCTATTGATATTGTTTATGAAGCTTGGGATTTGGCTAAAACCATTGAAATTGATAGCCGTACAACGCAATACGATCTTAGTTACGCCTTTAAAATCCCAGAAGATCAAGAAGTCGGCAGTACTCATAATATCGCAATTACAGCGACCAATGCCGGAGGAAATATGACGGGCACACAGGTACAAGTGGTGCTAAGTGGTGACAATGAGTCACCAGTGATCAGTTTGGCTTCCCCTAATGATGGAGGTACCTACATCGTAGGTGGAGGACCTGAATTCAATCTTACTTTTTCAGTAGATGACAATGAACAAATCCAGAACGTAAGTATTGTGGGCTTTGGTATCAATGAATCCATTGATGTGAATGCGGCTACCTACTCTTTCGATCAGGGCATCGACTTTAGTCTGGCAGGTAGCTTCCCATTAACTATTTCTGCAGTAGATGTTGCTGGTAATACTTCAAGTACAAGTATTACTGTTTCTATTGAGGAATCGCTTCGTTTTGAAAAGTTGTATTTAGCGGATGTAAACAGTGATGCAGAACTTGTTTCTGACTTATTTGGTGTACCAATGGTGGTCAATAGTTTTGATCATCCTGATAGTGCAGGAGTCATTTTTGAGGCACTTTATTACAATACATCTCCTAATACGCCTATCCGTTTTATTCCACAAAAATCTTCTTTTGCACCCTTTACTTTTGGAGCAGGTGAAAATGATGGAGAATTGGCTCTTGGAAACGATGCAAGCATTAGTCCCATCATTCTACCTGAAGTCGCTTATTACAGAATTATCGTGAATTTTGTAAGCCTGACATATACCATGGAAACCTATACTCCCACGGATGATGCCTTTGAGCAAATTATAGTAATGGGAACTGGTGTTAATGTAGATGGGAATTCCACTTGTATCAATAATGCGGATGGTTCTGATGGAGCTTGCTGGTGGTTTGGTAGTGGTAAGAACCTCACCAAAGACCCAAACAACCCTTATCGATTTACAGGCACCGTAGACTTGTACGACTACGATACGGAAGGTGATGGAAATAATGGTTTTATCCTTGGAGCTAATCCTGAAAACTGGTCTCCTTTCTGGCGTTTTGATGTAGGCGAGGCAGTGGGACTTGAACCCGAGCGTACAGTACCAAATGGAGGTTCCAACTTCCTCTTTGGTCCTGAAGACTATGGCTCTTATACCTTTGAATTTGATACGCACCTGAATCGTGTGAAAGTCATTCCACAATAGGGAGCACTTTAATGGATTGAATGACCTATTCAAATCGTTTTCTAGGAATTTTGAAACTTTAAACTAATGAAAAGCATAAAACAATATTCTTCCATCTTTTTCTTTTTAGGCTTATTACTCTTCATCGGCTGTGAAAAAGAGGAATTTGAATTTCCCGATTCTATGCCAAGAATTGTAGGAGATCAAGATCTACGATCTATGCCGGGATCTACTGTGACAATCAATACTTCTATCTCTGATCCTGCTGGATTAACAGCCGTAGCATTGACCTATGCTCCTTGGGGGCTTTCAGAAACCAGGAGTTTAGGTAGCAGCGAGACAGCCTATGACTTTACCTATGAACTAGAGGTACCTACTTCTGCTGATGTTGGTTCTACTCATGAGTTAATCCTCACAGCTACTAATATAAATGACATCGTAACCACCTACTCAATATCATTGGTGCTCGATTTGGATGTTACAAGTCCAAATATCAATAACAATACAGATCTATCTGGAGTAACATTTCTAGGAGATGGCGATGATGTTGTAATAGAAATAGAAGCTTTTGATAATGATGCTATAGCTACCTTCTCTATAACAGGTGGCAGCTTAAGTGAAGTTGTGAATGTTGGGGCTGCTGCTTACACCTATACAAGAGGACTCAATATACAAGCTGAAGGTGCCTATGAGTTTATAGTAGAAGTAACGGATGTAGAAGGAAATGTAAGTACAGAAACTTTTACCGTTGCAGCCTTAAATGCAACGGGTACTATGTTTTTAGCAGATGTAGATAATGACGCAGCCTTACAGTCTGACCTGATGGGCGTTCCCATGTTAATCAACACTTTTGCGGGTGAGGATAGCTTGGGTAAAGTTTTTGAAGCACTTTATTATAGTGCAGCTCCAAATACCGAAGTCAGGTTTTTACCCAATGAAAATTCCTTTAGCCCAATGACAATAGGTGCTGCTTCTGAAGATGGGAAGCTCACAGCAAGTGGAGATGTTACAGTTGCTCCTGTCATTCTGCCTGAAGAGGGCTATTATCGAATTCTCATCGACTTGCGTGATTTGAGTTATACTGTGGAGACTTACACTCCTACAGATGATCCACATCCTACCATTATTTTTATGGGTACGGGAGTAAATGTCAATGGGCAATCTACTTGCATCAACAATGCGGATGGATCAGATGGAGCCTGCTGGTGGTTTGGCAGTGGTAAAGAATTGACACCAGATGCCAACAATCCCTACCGTTTCACAGGGGTAGTTGAATTGTATGATTATGATCCTGATGTAAGTGATGATAATAATGGCTTTATTCTCGGAGCAAACCTTGCTGGGTGGTCACCATTCTGGCGTTTTGACAGTGGGGCTAATCCTCAAGCTACTGTTCCAAATGGTGGCGAAAACTTCACTTTTGAGAGTGATGCATATGGAATGTACAATGTGACCTTTGATACCCATCTAAATCGTTTAATCATGGTTTCTCAATAGAACCAACTAACAACCCATCATGAAGACAATTTTAAAATTGAGTTTAAGTTTCATACTATTTTTTAGCTTTTCCTGTTTGATGGCGCAAAACAACGTCATCACAGGTAAAGTAATTGAGGCAGATGGCCCTATGATAGGTGTCACTGTTATGGAAGAAGGAACTTCCAATGGTACTGTCACAGATTTTGACGGTAACTTTACCCTCACCCTACAAAACAGTAATGCTGTCCTTCTTTTTTCTTATATCGGCTACAAAGCGCAACGGGTCAATTATACTGGCCAAGAAACAATTAATGTTACTATGGAATCTGATCAAACTACACTAGATCAGGTTGTAGTTATCGGTTATGGTACAGCAGAACAAAAGGAGATTACCTCTTCTATTGTTTCAGTAGAAGGTGAAGATCTTAGCAGAATGGTGGTAGGTAATGTAAGTGAAAACTTACAGGGACTGGCATCAGGGGTACAGATCATTAATAGTGGTGGTGGACCGGGTGCTGCACCTCAAATTCTTATTAGAGGTATTGTTACCAATCAAGGAACAGCTCCTTTGATTGTTGTAGATGGCGTACCATTGCCACAAGGCTCAAATCTTAATTTTTTAAACCCTGCCGATATTGAGAGCTTACAAATTCTTAAGGATGGATCTGCTGCTTCAATTTATGGTACGCGTGCTTCAAACGGAGTAATCCTGGTAAGCACAGTAAGGGGAGGCACAGGCAAAGCCAAAATAACGGCGACTACTTCCTATGGGGTTAAAGAATTGGAACAACCAGCTATGGCCAATGCTCGTGAGTATGCACAAGTCATGAATGCCAGGCAAACCAATGATGAGCAAGCACCTTTGTACGATCTTAATAATTTACAAGAGGATACCGACTGGTGGAATGAAGTTTATCAAGATTTTGCAAGCGTTCAAAATCATACTTTGCAAATAAACGGAGGGGATGAAAAAGTCAAGTACCTTGGGAGTATTGCCTACTTTAGAGAAAATTCTCACTTAGACAAAGGATATTGGCAAAGAATTACTGCTCGCTTTAATATTGATTACCAAGTATCTGATCGATTTAAAATACAGCAGGACTTCAATCCACGTTATGAAAATTGGGAAAATACACCCGATCAATTTTGGGGTACTCTAAGTATCGATCCATTGACACCAGTATTTTTACCCTTCGATGAGCGTGAAGGACGGAATGAATTCAGTATTTATGGTCGCTCTCAAAACTTCGTTTGGAATCCGGTAGCAGCGGTGAATAGAACCTTCAATAACAGCTACTTTTTCTCCTTTTTCTCAAACACGAGTTTGACCTTTGATATTACAGAGCATTTGAGTGTTTCTACTCGTTTAGGCCTTACTTTAGGGCAATTACGAAATGATGTATTCAATCCTCAATTTGTAGTAGAGCCAAATTTGGAAGAAAATCCCGAGAGTTCTGTACAATCACGCTTTACCAATAATTTTGATTACGTTTGGAACAATTTGATCAATTATGATCGCGATTTTGGAAAGCACCGCATCGGAGTAACTGCAGGTTTGGTATTTGAAAGAAATCAGAATAATTACCTTTTCGGTAGACGAACAGATATCGTACTCAATGATGAAAATTTCCGTTTTCTAGATGCTACAACAGGTGATGGTATTCAGGCTTTTGGTAACGAGGGCGCTAATTCTTTGCAGTCTTACCTATTTAGATTGAAATACAATTATGATGATAAGTATTTCTTATCTGGATCATTTAGAAGAGATGGTTCTTCTCGTTTCCCTGTAAATAATCGCTGGGCGAATTTCTACAGCTTCTCAGGAGCATGGAATATTTCGAATGAAAACTTCTTCAATATTCCCGGAATATCTAATATGAAGCTTAAAGCTGGTTTCGGTCAGGTAGGTAATCAGAATATTCCGGCTTCAGCCTTCTTATTCCTTGTAGGAAATGAAAACTTTATTCTTGGTGAGGATAAGGAGAGGGTAGTTACCAATTTTATTTCCCAATTTGGTAATCCTAATTTGCAGTGGGAAACAGTTGAAGACATTAATGTTGGGGTAGAATTGGCGTTTTTTGACTACAAAGTTACCTTGGCAGTAGATAGATATTCGAAAACTTCAAAAGGACTATTATTCCCTACTAGTTTACCTTTATTTACAGGATCTCCTAGTAATATCTGGCAAAACGTAGGTAGCTTTGAATCTCAAGGCTGGGATCTTGCATTGGGCTACCAAGATCGTGTGGGCGATTGGTCATTCAATGGCCAACTTACTTTCAATACCAACGAAAGTAGAGCGGTAGAACTTCCTCCGGGGAATGATCAAATTTTTGCTCAAAGAAGAGCCGAATTTGGTAACAGCTTCCTTAAGTTAACAGAGCTTAACCGTATTGTTGGTTTGTTCTATGGCTTTGAAACAGCTGGTATCTTCAGAAACAGAACAGAGATCAACAGCCACTCTACAGAAAATGGCGTACTGATTCAGCCTAATGCACAACCTGGCGACCTTATTTTTGTCGATCAAAACAATGACGGTTTTATCAATGAAGAAGACCTGACTGTGATTGGTAATCCTTTCCCTGAATTTAATGCTGGCCTTAATTTAACCGTAGGATATAAAAGATGGGATCTGAATATGCAATGGTATGGTGTCTTCGGAAATGACGTATATAACTATACTAAAACATTCTTAACGTCAGGTCAGTCTCAAAGAAATGTACAGGCAGGACTTTTCGAAGAGGCATGGAGTGATTCCAATCCAGATGCGACTATCCCGCGTCTAACTAATTTGGATCCGAATCGAAACTTCAGAAGATCTTCGGACTATTTTGTTGAAGACGGTTCCTTTTTGAGACTTAAGAACATACAACTTGGATACAATTTTGATGTGCCTTTTGCATCACAGCTTAGGGTATATGTTTCAGGACAGAACCTACTCACATTTACAGATTACTCGGGTTTCGATCCTGAGGTAGCTGCAGGTGGAGGAATTATCAATGGTCTTGGTATCGACTTTGGTCAATATCCATTGGCCAGAACTTTTTTGATGGGATTAAATATGAGCTTCTAAAAAATAAAGTAACATGAGATATATCATTTTTTGCTTCATTTTCTTATTTCTTGTGGGCTGTCAAGATTTTCTGGAAGAGCCCGTTCGTTCTACACCAACTTTGAATGAAATCTTATCCAGCGAATCAGCTATGGTTGATTTTGTGAACGGCGCTTATGACGGTGTCCAGGAAAACAGCTGGTGGCAAATTAACTTTTATCGTCAAATTATGGATATGGCCTCTGATGATTGTTGGGCAGGTAATACTGAACAACCTCGTCCTGATATCATCACTATTGCCCATTACAACAATGTAGATGTAGGGTCCAGTTATTTTCAGGATTTCTGGAATTATCAATACCGTGGTATTACCAAATGTAATGTAGTCATCCAGGAAATAGATAATGCAACTATTGATCAAGAACTTAAATCGAGATTAGAGGGAGAAGTTAAGTTCCTCAGAGCCTTCTACTATTTCCAATTGGTGAAAAACTTTGGTGGTGTTCCTATTGTAATGACCTTTGATGAATTACTAAATCCGGACATCATCAATTATGAGCGTTCTTCAGCGGATGAAGTGTACGCTTTGATTGAAAGTGATTTAATGGATGCCATTGGTTTACTGCCATTGAAAAGTGAATATGGGCCTGCTGATCTCGGACGTGCAACCAAAGGGGCAGCACAATCTTATCTGGCAAAAGTTTATATTTTCCGTGAAAGATGGGCAGAAGCTGCTGCTTTGACCAATGAAGTCATTCAGTCTGGTGAGTACCAACTGGAAGCAGATTTTGCCAATGTTTGGAATGTCGAAAATCCTAGTGGTGTAGAACCCATCTTCGAAATACGTTACCGTACTGATCCAGTCTTGAGAGTGGGAGGCTATTATGGCGTAACAACTGGTTCACGAGAAGATGGTGGATGGAACTGGTGTGTTCCTTCTAGTAATCTCGAACAAGCCTTCCTTGCAGAAGGGGATGAAATACGTCTTAGAAGTACCATCATCAAGCATGGTGAACCTGTATTTGGTGATCCTGATGTTACAGAGTTTAATGCTGCACCGGATCGCAATAAGTCGGCGCGCATCAACAGGAAGTTTTATATCCCTACTCGCTTCCGTGAAACACCATATACTCAAGGTAACCTTCCATTGAACCATATTTTAATGCGTTATGCAGATTTACTCTTAATGCATGCAGAGGCCAACTATAATATTGGTAATGAAGCTGAAGCTCTGGATAAAATGAAGATGGTTCGTGATCGTGTCAGCTTAGAAACGGATATGAGTTTAACAGGTACTGCACTTAGAGATGCCATCTGGAAAGAAAGAAGATTGGAGTTAGCTTTAGAGCAACATCGTATATATGATCTGCGCAGGCAAATGGTAGATGGAGAACCAAGGATCAATAAGATTTTTGGACCCAATGGCTCATTCGTAAAATACAATACTGAAGAAAGTACTGACGAATTTGAGCTTACTAATGCAGGAGAAGATCAAGCTAAGGGATCTACTTTTGATCCAAGTATGCATTTGGTGTGGCCAATACCAACCAGTGAGATTGTTTTATCACGTGGAAAAATCACTCAGAATCCGAACTATTAATATTTATGCAATTTAGATACGTTATAACTTTAATTATACTATTTGGGCTATTTGGTTGTGAAGATGAATCTACCGATCCAAATGACCCGAAGTTTGGAAACCCAAATGAGAAGGGCATCACTATTCAATTTAGTGATGTCCAACAAACCATTCATCATTTTGGGGCATCAGATGGCTGGTCTGCAGAAACCATAGGTGAAAATTGGCCTACAGCAGATCGTGAAAAGATCGCTGAACTTCTGTTTAGTCAGGAATTAGATGCTAATGGACATCCGGTTGGGATTGGCTTATCCATGTGGAGAACCAATATTGGCGCTGGTAGTGCCAATCAGCTAGATAATGGCTTTGCAAGTGGTTCTTGGTTTAGAGAAACTGAGTGTGCATTGCAACCAGATGGGAGCTATGATTGGAACCAAGGAAAAGGAAGCCGTTGGTTTATGTCACAGGCAAAATCTTATGGCGTAGACTATCTTACAGGTTGGTCCACATCACCACCTTACTTCATGACCAAAAATGGATATACATTTGTGACTCCTGGGCATGGTGGGTTCAATCTAAAACCCGATCAGTATGATGACTTTGCCTCCTATCTATCTGAATATGTGCAATATCACGAATCAGAAAATCTTCCGATTGATTATGTCAGCTTGATCAATGAACCTCAATGGTCATGGATGTATGATCCGGGTAGTGCTCCACAAGAGGGCTCTCAGTGTACCAATGCTGAAGCCAAGACTTTGGTAGAGGCTGTCAATCAGCAGTTTGAGGCAGATGGTTTGAGTGCTAAAATCATTATTCCAGAGGCTGGTGATCTCGAAGTATTGCATTCATTCAAAGGAAATTTGGCAACCTCCTCAGATCAGGTAAAGACCTTCTGGGATTCAAGAAGTGACAACTATGTTGGATCTTTTCCAACTGTAGAACCTATAGTAGCAGGTCATAGTTACTGGTCTAATTCCACCCCACAAGTGGCTATAAGACATAGAGAACAATTACATACTGCACTTGAAACAGAGGGAATAGATTTTTGGCAAACTGAATATTCCATACTAGGAGGTGATTACCTTCAAAATGGACAAGCGAGTAATTTGAAGGATATGGATTACGCACTGTGGATGGCCAGAATTATTCATTGGGATTTGAGCATTGCTAATGCGACAGGCTGGTCTTGGTGGACTTCTATGAGTTATCCCAAGTTTGCTGATCACAAATATCGATTTGGACTATTAAACTGGTATCCGGATAGTGAAAATCGCTCAAATAGTTCAGGTACTTTTGAAGAAGCGAAGCTGCTTTGGGCTTACGGCAACTTCAGTCGTTTTATCAGGCCCGGGTACAAAAGAATAGAAGTTAGCAATGATTTATTTGGAAGCCTGACAACAGAAGCTGAAAACTTGATGGTTAGTGGATATATCTCATCTGATGAAAGTGAGTTGGTATTGGTATTTATCAATTATTCTATCAATAATGTAGATGTACCCATCATAAATTATGATACAGCGGACGGCTTTACGATTACCGACGATACTTTTGATGTCTATACAACTACTCAAAGCAATAATTTGCAAGCTACTAGGGTCAGTGCTACTGACATTACTATACGTGGAGAGTCTGTAGTAACCTTAGTGGGGCAACTAAAACCATAATAATTTGAAGTGGATTTATTGTATTTGCCTGATGGGCCTTTTGGGAATCAGTCAGGCACAGCAAATCCTGATTGATCCAAGTGTTCAATACCAGGAAATAGATGGTTTTGGTGCTTCAGATGCATGGAGGGTTCAATTTGTGGGAGCCAATTGGCCCGTAGAAAAAAGAGAACAGATCGCTGATTTGCTCTTTAGTAAAGAATTGGATAGCAAGGGTAATCCCAAGGGGATAGGTTTGTCCATCTGGCGTTTTTACATTGGCTCTGGAAGTATGGAATTAGGTGATACTGTACAGATACCAAATGAGTGGAGAAGGGCCGAATGTTTTTTAAACCCAGATGGCACATACGATTGGAATAAACAGAAAGGTCAGCGTTGGTTTTTACAAGCAGCAAAAAAACATGGTGTAAATCAATTTTTAGCTTTTGCACTCTCAGCACCTCCCTCATATAGCTTGAATGGAAAAACATGGTCTATTAAGGATGACGAAAGATTAAATATTAAACCTGGCTATTACGATGACTATGCCAGGTTTTTAGTAGATGTTACAGATCATTTTGAAAAGGAAGAAGGCATCTTTTTCAACTACTTAAGCCCAGTCAATGAGCCACAGTGGGATTGGTCAAAGCCTGGGCAAGAAGGTTCTGCCGCTACAAATGAAGACATCTATTTGCTAACCAAATACCTTTCCAAAGAGTTAGCGAAGCGAAATAGCCGTACAAAACTGGTGATAGGTGAAGCTGCTGAACTCAACTTTCTATACAATCCCTACAAAGCCAGCGGCAATCAAGTACAAACATTTTTTGATCCCGCTTCCAGCCTGTTTTTGGGAAATTTACCAAATGTAGCTTCTAAAATAAGCGGACACAGTTATTTTACAACTTGGCCTATTGATACATTAAATCAAGTTAGGAAAAGACTTGGAGATCAACTTCGGAAACACCCAAAAGTAGATTTCTGGCAGACGGAGTTTTGTGTTATGGAGCAGTCTCCGGAAATAGGTGGTGGATGGAAGAGAGATCTAGCAATGCCTACAGCACTATATGTTGCTCGTGTTATACATCACGATCTTACAGTAGCGAATGCCTCAAGTTGGCAATGGTGGACAGCCTTGACTACTTATGATTACAAAGATGGACTCATTTATTTAGATACAGGTGACGAAACAGATTTATTCAATCGAGATCGAATGAAACAGGATGGGGTTTACAGAGAAAGCAAGCTACTCTGGGCACTAGGCAATTATTCTCGTTTTGTTCAACCTGGAATGAAGCGAATTAAGGCAAGAATAGAAGACGTAGATGAAAAAGTGAGCATTTCAGCCTATTACGGAAAAGATAATGAAGTCGTCATGGTTTTAACCAATCATCAGACGAAAGATCAAATGTTACAATTAGGGGATGATTTTATCCCTGAAGCAGCATACTTGACAGATGAGCAGCACAGTCTGGATTTAATTCCTGTAAATTCAGGGAGGATTAAACTACCAGCTAAGTCATTACTGAGCATAAAAGGGAAAATCAAATGAATACAAAAACGCACAGCTTTAATTTTAGATACCTTCTTGCATTGGCCATGACTTCTGCATTAGGTGGCTTACTTTTTGGATACGACTGGGTCGTCATTGGAGGGGCAAAACCCTTTTATGAATTGTTTTTTGGAATCAAAGCAGATGCTACCCTTCAAGGTTGGGCGATGAGTAGTGCTCTGGTAGGTTGTGTATTTGGAGCGCTTTTCTCCGGTATGATTTCTGATAAGTATGGAAGAAAATACCCATTGATTCTGGCCGCTTTGCTATTTGTTGTTTCTGCTTTTGGGAGTGGTGCAGCTAATGGTTTCACCAGTTTTATCATATATCGTTTGATTGGAGGGGTTGGAATCGGTTTAGCATCTACTTTATCACCTATGTATATTGCGGAAATAGCTCCGGCTAAATATCGAGGTGCTTTTGTATCGATCAATCAGTTGACGATTGTTATTGGTATTTTGGCTGCTCAGATATGTAATTTTTTGATTGCAGAACCTATTCCGGAAGCTATGACTGAAAGTCAAATTATGCAATCCTGGAATGGGACAACAGGCTGGCGATGGATGTTTTGGGCAGAGTTGGTACCAGCAGGAGCTTTCTTCTTGCTTATGTTTTTAGTGCCTAAAAGTCCTCGTTTTCTCATTAAGGAAGAGAGCGATGCTAAGGCCAATCAAGTTTTAACCAAAATTGGTGGAGCGCAATATGCAAGAGAAGAAATTGAAAATATAAAGGCTTCTTTCCAAAAAGAAAGTCAGAAAAAAGTATCCCTATCCGCCTTAAATGAGCCCAAAATCCGACCAATAGTTCTTTTGGGAATTGTCATCGCAGTTTTCCAACAATGGTGTGGCATTAATACAGTATTCAATTATGCAGAAGAGATTTTTGCAGCGGCGGGATATTCCGTTGGAGATATGCTTTTCAATATAGTTATCACTGGTAGTGTAAATCTCCTTTTTACACTGGTTGCTATGCGAACGGTAGATTCTCTAGGTCGGAAAAAACTAATGCTTTTGGGTAGTGGAGGGCTGGCTCTGACTTACCTGTTATTAGGCTATAGCTACTATGCCGGCTGGACCGGGTGGCCGGTACTCACTTTGGTAGTTCTGGCTATTGCAGTATATGCTATGTCATTGGCTCCTATTACCTGGGTTGTACTTTCAGAAATTTTCCCAAATAGAGTGCGTGGGCTGGCAATGTCGATGGCCACTTTGGCCCTATGGATCGCTTGTTTTGCCTTGACTTTTACCTTTCCTATTCTAAATGAAAAGCTAGGCTCCTATGGTATTTTTTGGCTATACAGTTTTATATGTGTTTTAGGGTTTTTATTCCTACGAAAATACTTACCGGAGACAAAAGGCAAATCTCTTGAAGAAATTGAAAATGAACTTACCGAGAAGCAAACAAATAAAGCATTCGATATTGAAAAAATAGAAGCATGAACGTAAAAGCCAATATCACAAAACGGATAATACCGACTTACGAATTGGGTAAATCTGAGATCAATCCTGTTTTCTTTGAGAAAAGAGTTTATCAGGGCTCTTCAGGAAAGGTTTATCCAGTCCCCTTTATTGATAAGGTTTTTGACCACAAAGTTGATAAGACGTATGAAGTGGTTGACCTTGAGAACGAATTTGTCAGATTGGTACTCTTGCCAGAAATCGGAGGGCGCATTTTTGAAGCACAAGACAAGGCCAATAATGATTATGATTTTTTTTACAAACAAGAAGTGATCAAACCAGCCTTGGTAGGTTTGGCTGGACCATGGATAAGTGGTGGAGTAGAATTCAACTGGCCTCAGCATCACCGACCGGGTACCTATCTTCCTACGGATGTTTATATCGAGGAGGAAAGTGATGGTGCAAAGACCGTCTGGATGTCAGAATATGATCCAATGTACAGACTCAAAGGCATGCATGGCATTCGCATACGCCCCGGCAGTGCTTTAATAGAGTTACGAGGTCGACTTTTTAACCGTACCGCCATTACACAGACCTTTTTGTGGTGGGCAAATGTAGCGGTGAAAGTTCACGAAGATTATCAAAGTTTCTTTCCGCCTGATGTTCATTACGTAGCAGATCACGCAGTAAGAGCCATGAGTAGTTTCCCTATGGCAGAAAACTATTACTATGGAATTCCGTACCATGAAAGACCCGGGAAGAATGACCTTAGAAAATATGAAAACATTACGGTTCCAACTAGTTACATGGTGTGCGATACACAGTACAACTTCTTTGGAGGATATGATTTTAAAGCTCAGGGTGGGTTTGTACATGTAGCCAATCGCCATATCGCTCCTGGTAAAAAACAGTGGACCTGGGGAAGTGCAGAATTTGGAGAAGCCTGGGATAGAGAATTGACAAATGTTGGCGGACCCTATTTTGAGTTAATGGCTGGTATTTATACAGATAATCAACCGGATTTTAGCTACTTGCTACCTTTTGAAACTAAAACTTTTTCCCAATTCTGGTGGAGTTACAAAAAACTTGGACCAGTACAGAATGCCAATGAAACGGTGGCTGTCAGATTAGTACCTGGTGCAGATAATACGCTTGATTTGGGGGTTGCTACAAGTGAGAAAATGCAAGGCCTCAAATTAGAAATTGGTATTGGCAATCAGATTGAAAGATTGTATGGAATAAATGCAAGTCCTGAAGAACCTTGGATGCTCAAGAGAAAATTTAAAGCTGGAGAAGAAAATCGATTGAGAATAGCCGTTTACAATAAAGAAGGTAAAAAGCTAATTGATTACAATCATAAGGAGCCGATTAAAAACCGCAATAGACAAGAAGCCTTTGAGCCAAAGCAAGCAGAAGAAACACAAAGTTCTATAGAGCTTAATTTAATTGCTGAGCATCTGGAATTATACCGCCATCCTACCAGATATCCAGAACCTTACTGGGAGGAAGCAATTGAACGAGACCCTAACAATTATCAGGCACACTTGGGATTAGGCAAGGCTGCTATCAAGAATGCTAAACTGAAAGAGGCCGAAGCACATCTGCAGGCTGCCATAAAAGTGCTTACCACTTATCATCCCAATCCGTCAACAGGTGAGGCTCATTATTTCCTGGGTATGACTTTGTTTTATTTAAAAGAATACGGCAAGGCTTATCAGGTATTGTACAAAGCCACATGGAATTATGAATGGAGGGCTTCCTCTTACTTTCTAATTGCAAAAATAGATACACTCAACCAGGATTATGAGACTGCATTAAAACATCTGGAGGCGGCTTT
>JBCBCD010000062.1:0-14750 GCA_038530915.1 Bacteroidota bacterium | reverse complement strand
CCTAATTATTAATAAAGAAAATTTCAATGCTGTCTTTTTGGGCATTTTCTTCTTTATGCGTTTAATCATTACGATTGCTGCTCGAATCGTCCAATACTATTTTGGTGAAGACATGGGTGAACTTATGAATACGGTCATTTTGGATATTATTTCTGAATTGGGCATTGCCATTTTTGGTGGTGCTATTGTAGCTTACTTACTCGAATTTCTGAGCAAAAGGCAATATCAACAAAATGTAAAATTTCGCAAACAGGTGAAATTAAAGCTTGAGGAACGCAGGCAAAATAAAAGAAGCTAAAAGCGCAAGCGCTTTTAGCTTCTTTTTATTATTCTATCTTGTCTATTGACTTCATGTTATCTTCGGGGAATCTATCCGGTAGCAAATACCTAGGATCAATAGCTACTTTGACGGGTTCTTCATCTGTAATGAAGCTCAACTGATTGTTGGTCTGTTGAAACTGATGGAACTCCCGATAAAGTTGTTTTCCAAGTGATTTACCTGCTTCCTTTTTACCATAAATTCCGACTCCAATGTAATCGTTCAGAGCTTGTTCTTCTTCTGTACCCTTTCCAGTGGAGGCTAACTTTCTTGTTTTTAAAGTTAACTTCACTTCATACTTTCCATTTTCTAATCGGGTGTAAGTTGCCTCTTCAACCGCATTATCGTAAAGTATAACCTTGTGAAAGAAATCATCTACCAAATACCGAAGACTATCAGGAGTTACAGCGTATATTTCCTCCATAAAGTCCAATGAAGTAGGATAAGGTGGCTCGGTATAAGCGTATTTATCCATAAACCTACGCAAAGCCATATTTACACTATCTTCTCCAAGGTATTCCCTCAGGGCATACATCACCACACTCCCCTTATTGTAGTAAATCGAATTTTCGTAACCTACTTTTACGAGCGGAGGCTCATCTTCTAGTTTACTTCTTGAGTCTAAGTATTTGTCCATCTCATATTTTAGGAACTGATGCATCTTCTCTTTCCCATACATTTTTTCCATGACCATCAAAGCAGAATACTGTGCAAAAGACTCCGCAAGCATCACTGTACCTTCCATATTGGCACCAATCAATTGATGTGCCCACCACTGATGTGCCATTTCGTGTGATACGACATAAGTCACTACATCTATATCCTCAGAATCTTTGAGGTCTGCTAGAAATCCTATGCTTTCAGAATAAGGCATGGTCCCGGGAAATGCTTGGGCAAATTTGGCAAAACGAGGAAATTCTATAACACGGGCAAAACGATGAGGATAAGGTGAGAATTTAGTTGAATTATAGTCTATGGATGCTTTCATAGAAGTAATCATTTTTTCCACATTGTAATCATGAGTAGGATGATGATAAACTTCTATATCTATTCCATTCCATTTTTCTCTCTTCACTTCATATTGTCCAGACAAAAAGGCAAAAAAGTTTATTACCGGCTTTTTAATTTCATATTCATAGTAGTTTCTATCTCCTTCTTGCCAAGTTCGCATCAGTTCACCTGGTGCAATGGCAGTTTGACTAGAAGAGGTACTAATAACGGACCTCACTTTTACCCAATCTGCATCAGAAGAGATGTAGTTATTTTGGCAGCCATTTGAACAGTCTGTTTTCAGTTCTGGCAATCCCTGATGTTTTCCCAAACCATACTTTTCACGTTCTTCGTCATCAGGAAGTTCCTTGCTACCATCGTAACCAATTACAGGCATAAAGACGGTATTATTTAGGAAAATTCCGTTTTGCGTTAGATTGGGCAGTTGTAGTTCATTTTCTATGCCCTTTGCCTCATAAGAAACATTTACAACTACCTCAATGCTATCTCCTGCAGCAAGAGGCTGGTCCAGCTTGTATACCTGAAAACCAAGTGTTTTATCAGATAGTGTAATAGTAGAAGCAGGTACATCTATTTCAACTGAAAAAAGAGTGGGCAATGAAAAGTAAAGTTCACTTAAAGCTTGCTGGTGCTTATTTTGTAGCCATAATTTTACCTGTGCTTGCATGCCTCGTTTTTCAGGATATAAATCAACTTGATAATCCACAGCAACAACACGAGGCTGAGGGATACCCTCATACTTTTTATAAGTTTGTTCGTAATCAACACTCAGCTGAATTTGCGCTGCTCTTGATAAGTTTTCATTCAGTACATCACTTTTATAGAACAGCAATGAGGCCATTCCCCCCCAAAACAAGAAGGTAAGCAAAGTGAACATAGAGGCTCTGCCATGAAATCTCAATTTTGCGGTGGCAAGGCGATTTTTAAAGTTCCCCCCTTGACCTTGCACCCAAAATAGGGTACCAACGATTAACAAAAAAATACCTATCAAAGACCAGTAAACTGTATATCCAAAAAGCCCGTCAGCATATGGTAGCCAACGACTCATATCTGAATAAGTATGCTCCGGACGACCACCAAATGAGAGGAGGTTGGAATCGATTTCAAAGGACGGCCACACAAACAATTGGAAAATAATCAATACCAGAAACAGGAAAAACCCAAGGTATTGGCGGTTGACCAGCACATGTATTAACAATGCCAAAGCAATAACCAACATGAAATAAGGAAGATCCAGGGCAATGATTTCAATAAAATAAACCAGAGGCTCCAGACTGGTATAGCCTTTTATCAATTGAATCAACATGGCAAAAAAGATGTTCACACTCATCAGTGCCAATACAGCAATGGTAAGCACTAAAAACTTTGAAAGTAGAGGCACCCATGAAGCTTGAGAAGATACATCTACCAACTCATTCATTTTTGCTTTCCTTTCTGCCCAAACCAACTGCCCACTATAGAAACCTATGACTATAGCAATAACTAGATAAAGACTACTTCTAATACCATCTACCATAAGAAAGCTGACCGGCTGATTGCCTGTACCAAATAGTGAATCAACATTTGAAATGTTTCCTAATGTACTTACAGTACCAAAAAGCAATAAAACTAAAAAGGCTGGAGAACGAAATAGTACCCCCAATTCCAGACGAAGCTGTATCCATAGCTGCTGTAGATTCACATCAAACCCATAAGTTTTGGAGACGCTGGGTAAAGCTTTGTAAGTTGAAAATAAGAGATGGGGTGTTTTTCGAGCAATAGCGTTTTCATTTTCATTTTTTTTGTGGCGTTTAAGTTTAGGTGCAAATGAAAAGGAATGGGCAGTCAAAAACAAAATTAATCCTGAAATAGAAATCCATAAAACTCGATTAAAAATTAGATCCGAAGTAATAGGTAATGGCAAGGTATTCATCTCCTCTATTGTCCAATACTTGGATTCCTGTATGATCAAAGTAACTCCAAATGGGTCTAGGAAAGCAGCCAACCATTGGTTATCAAATGATTGGATAAATTCGGATGAAATCTGATAGCCAATGAATAGTAAAATAGCCGCTACAAAACTTAAAGCATGTTTTCGGGTTTTCAAAGCAACTGGAAAGAGGATGGCTGCTGCGATTAAAGTGTTAGGAAGACCAAAAAAGAAGAAGGCTGTGGTATAAGTAACAACAGAAAATTCACTCAAGCGGTCAGAGTCCACAAAAAAGCTGGCAGTTAAAATGGCTAAGAGGATAGCAATTACGGGTATGAGGGCCAATACCACGCTACTTAAAAAACGACCATAGATATAAGCATTTTTACGGAGGGGTACTGTAAATAAAATCTGTCCAAATTTGGTGTCAAAATCACGAAGAGCAGCTGCATTGGTTAAAGCAACCGTCATGAATACGGCCAAAAGACTCATAAAAGTTACCTTGGAAGCTACTATAATGCCGGAGTTTATATTGTATTGGCCATTGGACCCACCGATCGTAACATTTTCACTCAGTCCATCAATAAACACCAACAAAAATACTACTGCAAAAAAAATATAAATCATTGGTTGCCTTAATCGGTAAACCAGATCGTATCTAAAAAACTCTTTAAACATAATTATAGGATTATTAGTGGTTATATGTACTGACGAAGTAACTTGTAATCAATTCATGACTGACAATTAGATAAGCTTCTGGTCTAAAGGTCTAAAAATTATGTATTAGACCTTTAGACGCTTAGATCAAAGCGGATATCTATTTTTAATGCTTAAATTGTAAACCATGATCTACAAGTTTACCTGTCATTATAGTTATGCATTGGCTATCGTACTAAAAAAGACATCTTCAAGATCTGCCTCCACGGGTTGAAAGCCCTCTTCGGGGACTTCATTGCTGTAAATATGGATAATGGGTTTACCCAAAACCAAGCGACTTGAGATTACTTGATAATCTTCAGTATAACGACTCATTTCTTCCTTCTTGATCTCCTTTTCCCATATCAAGCCCTCCATGCGTTCCAGGCCTTCTTGTGGTTTACCCTCAAACAATAATTCTCCTTGATGTACGATGGCCATGTTCTGGCAAAGTTGCTGTACATCCTGTACGATGTGAGTCGATAAGATGACGACCACATTTTCCCCTATTTCTGAAAGTAGATTATAAAAGCGATTGCGTTCACTGGGATCTAAGCCTGCGGTGGGTTCATCTACTATGACGACCTGAGGATTCCCTAAAAGGGCCTGAGCAATGCCAAAACGTTGGCGCATACCACCCGAAAAGCCTGCAACTGCTTTTTTACGTACGTCATACAAATTGACCCTATCCAGCATTGCCATTACGGTTTCATTTCTTTCTTTCTTATTTTCAATACCTTTAAGGATGGCCATATGGTTGAGTAAATCCTGTGCACTAGCACGGGCATAAACACCAAACTCCTGAGGTAGGTAGCCAAGATACTTTCGAAATTCTTGTGGCTGCGCCAATACATCTAAGTCGCCCCAGAATATGCTTCCACTGTCCGGTTGTTGTAGTGTAGCAATGCTTCTCATCAAGGTAGATTTCCCTGCTCCATTGGGTCCCAACAAACCAAACATGCCTTTGGGGACTTCTAATGACAAGTTTTGAAGTGCTTTTACACCATTTGGGTAGGTCTTTGATAAATTACTTATCTGAAGTGTCATACTCTTTTGTTTTTTGATTTGATAGGAAGGTTTTGACACTCCAAAAATATTTGCACTGAAAGCCTGTTCATAATTATTGTGACTTCTTCAAGCAGTCCTGTGATGTATGAAGATAAAGCTGTGACGAAGGGCGTTGATCACTTAAAAAAGCAGGGCAATGGGCAAATGGGTATCTTTGCAAGCATGTGGGAAATATTGAAAATACGATGGGTTTATCACATCTTGGCCTGGATTTTTGGTTTCTGCGTTTTATTATCGATCACTTGGGTATTAAGTCCGGATGGCAACTGGTGGGATTGGATTAAAGGCATATCTTCTTTTTTTTGGCTCTTTATACCGATTACTTATCTCAATTTTTTCCTAAAGAAGAAGCTTTTTGATAAAAGGAAGTACACCGCTTACTTTATATCTATCCCCTTACAAGTAATACTTGGAGCTGGATTGTATCAGCTCAATTACCTGGTTTTTGTTGAAACAAAACAGGCTCTTTTACAAGACATCAACAATGTATTTTTTGTCATTGCACTATCTACAGGTATTCAGTACTTCAAAAGAGGGATTGTAAACCAATATCAACTGCAAGAGCTTAGGTCTAAAAATGCCTTAATGGAGCTCAATAGCCTTAAGGCTCAGATAAACCCTCACTTCTTGTTTAATAACCTCAATAATATTTATGCCATCAATCAAATGAACAGTGAAAAAGGCTCTGAGATGATTTTAGAGCTGGCCGACGTCATGCGTTATCACCTGCAACTTTCAAAGCAAGAAAAAGTAAGTCTGAGCGATGAAGTTCAATTGATAAAGTCATATATAGAGCTGGAAAAACTACGCTTGAATCAAAACTGCGACTTACAAATCGAAATTCAAGAAAGTGATCATCCCGACTTTATAGCTCCATTATTACTACTCCCTTTCATTGAAAATGCTTTCAAACATGGTACGCATCCTAAGGAAAAATGCTTTGTTCATTTAGCACTTTGTTTTAAAAACAGTCGTTTGCATTTTAAAATTTCAAACTCTATTATTAAAAACAAAAAAGTAGTTAAAACCAATTTAGGCATCAACAATACAGTAAAGCGACTTGAATTGCTTTATCCTAAAAAACATATCCTTGATATTCAGCAAGATTCAAATACCTACACGATGAAACTAGAAATTGACTTAATTAATACCCCATCATGAATAGGATAAAACTACTCATAGTAGATGATGAACCTTTAGCGCATAACATATTGGAAGGTTATGCTCAAAAAATTGACTATGTAGAAGTAGTTGGCAACTGCTATGATGCCATTTCTACCATCAATTTTTTAAATAAAGAAAAGGTAGATGCCATTTTACTAGATATACAAATGCCAGACCTAACAGGCCTTGAGTTGGTACAAACCCTTGAAAAAGACAGTCCAAAAATAATTTTCACAACTGCTTTCACAGAGTATGCCCTTCAGAGTTTTGATTATGATCAGGTATTAGATTATTTGCACAAACCGATCCGTCTTATCCGTTTCATAAAATCAATGGAAAGGCTTAAGAATCAACTTAGTCTGGAAAAAACTACTCAGACAAAAGAGTATCCAGATAAAATGGAGACAGACACTCAAAATGATATATTGACCATAAAGGACAATAAAGTAGTTTACAAAATTGTCTTTTCTCAGATCGATTACATTCAATCATGGGGGAATTACATAAAGGTCTTTACAGAAGATGAAAAAGTGCTCGTAGCCAGAAAAACCATCAAGGACGTAGAAGCTTTTCTGTCCAATAAAGGTTTTGAAAGGATTCATAAATCCTATATCGTCAATGAGAGGAAAGTCAAAGCAATAGATGGCAACCGAGTGGTGCTCCCCTCCATAGTAATACCCATTGGGAAAAGTTACATTGCTTCAGCGAAAAAGAAATTTATTGGAAAAGGAATTTAAGTAGGCACCAAAATTAATTTAGATAATAGAGCTTGACTTTTACAATTAATTAGAGCGACTTAGAGTATGTTTAAATTGAATTTCGCTCTATTATTTTTAGTGGATTGGCTGTTTGTTCCTGATGACCTTCAAGAATCATAGCCACTGTTTGTCTTCCCATAGCTTCAAAATCTGTTGAAATAACGGTTATGCCTTCATGAATGATTTCCTTCATTGGTGAGTCATTGTAGGATAAAATGCCATATTCCCTTCCTGGCGAAAGCCCTTCTTGATTGGCCATTTTTACCAATTTCACCAGATCTGTGTCTCTTAGACAAACATACAGGATCCCTTGTTCCACTTCTTCCAATGTTTCTTTTTCCAATAAACTAATGCCGCGCTTTAAACAATATTTTTTTATACCTACAACTGTAGCATAGGGGTGCATGTAGGAATCTTGATAGAGGATACAGACTTTTTTATACTTGTTGATTGAGCCTTCCAACTTTTGAAAACCATGGATCGCATCATTCAGAAAATCCTGATAAGTACTCCCTCCAGCAGCCTCTGTTATATGCCTATCTAATAAAAATAGCTTCTTGGGGGGTATTTTTTGTATGGCATCAAGTACCCTTTCCTGGTAAGCATTGAAGGTTGGCATGATCACATAATGAGTATAGTGGCCCAATGATTTCTCAATTAAATATTCAAAAACATCAATATTGTGGTTGTGAAAAAAAGTATCCACTTCTACTTCTGTGCCTAAAGCAGTGAGTAAAGATTTATGCAGCACTTCTTTATAAGCATTCAACTCATTGAAAAGTACAAATACTTTTTTCTTCGGTGTATTGTAATCACCGGTGATGTAGTATCCTTTTCCATGGGTTGAACTAATTATCCCTCTTTCTCTAAGTGCGCTGTATGCCTTTATTACCGTATCTCTGGACATGCCAAAAGAAGAAGTAAGCTCGTTAATGGAAGGCAGTTTAGTATTCTTACTAAACGTACCATCGGCGACTCCTTCTTCTATCGCAAACTCTAATTGCCTGTATTTGGGTACATCACTGTGTTTGTCTATTCGAATTGCTTCTATCATTTACTACAATCAATTAAAACATGTATTGAATCTCCTTTTATCGATTCATTTCTCAATTTGAAGGCTTCTGCTACTTCCGATAAGGGAAATTTGTGAGTAACCATTTCTACTGTATTGATTAAGCCATCTTTTACCAGTTGCAAACCCTCCTGCCAAAACCTTCTCATGTCAATATCTCTTTTTGGCTCAGTAGAATAGATATCTACTCTTTTTTTATGCATTTTGAAAAAATCAAAGCCTCCTTCACAAGTACCAATACAACCATACATGACAATCCTACCTCCAAAAGCACAAGCATCCAGAGCATCAATCATTCCATCCCCTTCTAGCAAACAAGGAATAACCACATCAAATCCGTCCGGATGTTCTTTCCCAACTATGTCTATTGTTGGAGTTTCTTGATTGGGTATTTTATAGGTGTGTGTAGCACCATATTTTTTAGCCAACTCCAAATTTTGATCGTGCAAATCGGTAACTACTAATTTTTTAGGGCTGTACAAAGCTATCACTTGTGTCATGACCAATCCACTGACTCCCTGTCCAGTTATCAATACGGTTGTATTTGCAGAAATCTTTGACAATTCAGCCGCATGCAACACTCCCGGCAAAACTTCCAGCGAACTAATTTCTTCGTCAGGAAAATCGTCCGGCACCACTTTAACATTAAAAGGAGAACACACAATGTATTCCGCAAAAGCGCCCCAAACATATCGACAAGACACCTTCATTCCCGCTTTTAAGGTATGAACATTTTTACCTACTTTATCAATAATTCCGGATACTTCATGTCCCAAGCGAGCCGGAAAAGTCATAAACTCTGGCTTTCTTATGCCTCTATACGTTTCAATATCCGATCCACAAATACCGACATAAAAAATCTTAATCCGAATTTCTTCATCCGATGGTTCCGGAATTTCTGCATACTTCATTTCAATATCGTAAGCCTTACTCAATACTGCAACTTTCTGAGCCGTAGGATGACCTTCCGCTACAAAGGAAAGATCTGCAATTTGCATTTTGGATGCCATGTTATTTAACTTCTATTGTCGATGAATAAGCAGATTTTCTGTTCCAATGATCTACTGCCTGAATTTTATAAAACCCCTTTTTGCCATTAAAATGAAGAAAACTTGGTTCGAATACATTGTATCCATTCACCTTACTGTATTTACCTCCTTTTTTGGGGCTGTAAAATACATCATAGGATTTAATGTGTAGGTCTCTAGGGTGATCCCAATTGAGCATAACCATTAATTCATTATTCAATCCCTGATAGCTATGGTATTCCAACTCACTCACTGCCTGGGGCTTGGTATTTGGGTTTCTTGCTAAATAGGTTAGCGTTACACCTGAAGTTGGATAGGTGTCCACAAAAGAATATTGGCCATTAATCTTCATAGGCTTGCTTAATGTCATTGTCGGATCTTCCTTAGTTTGTATTTTTTTTATTTGTTCTATAGAAGGGTCTTCAGGACTCCCCATATCTTGCCAAACTTTATATGGATTACCATGTTCTTCATCAATTTTATATTGAATGATTTGATAATCCCCTTCCGGTATACCCTCCAGAGATACTTGAATGCTTTTCGCTTGTGAGCGGTACCTTTTTGCTTCATTTTCAGAAGCTACCCTACCCTGATTTCTCCAGTTGACTTCGATTTCAGGCTTATTATAGGTTACAATAAAGTATTCTCCTGCTTCATTTTTACTTACAATGGCTCCTCCAGTGGAATCCTGTGTAGCTTCCAAGGCATTGAAACGTTCATTTCCCTGCATTGCTAGCAAAGACATCACTGTAAGATCTGGTTTTTTAATAAGGTAAAAAGCTTTTGTTTCAGTACGTGTATCATCCCCCTCTTTCCATGCCCCCCCTCTTTGTGAACTCCTTTTCTGCATAATGGAGTTATCCCCGGGAATAAATCGAGCAACATGAGTACGTCGATACCAATCTCCCATAAAAGCATTGTCATTGCTGAGTACAAAGTAATCTCTTTGCAAGCTATCAATAAACATTTGATTATGCAGATCGGTACATTGTACCACAAAACTAGCATACCATGGAGTGGGTCTCCACCAATATTCTTTTCCCCAACCTGCTAATGGATCCGCCTCATCATTACCAATTGGCAAATTGACTAACTTTTTATTGGAGCGGAATTTCTTTTTCAACATAAAACTATTTAACTCCTGCTCCATAGTGATCATATTATGTGGATCAAACTTCCTATGCCAAGTAATAAAATCCACCATCACTCCAGTATCTTGGGTATAAAAATTAAAATCATCATAGACGTGCTGTATGAAAGTCTCAAAAAGAGTATTGAGCCCAAGAGCACTACCAGGCCCACCAAAACGTATCTCAGGATCTGCTTTTTTAATTCCTGCAGCAGTTGCATCAAAGTAATACATATATTCTAAAGGGCCATAAGACCAAAAGTGCCTTATATCTGGTTCATTGGTACCTTCAAAATACCACGAACGAACAGTTTCCTTCCCATATCGATCCTGAAGATGTACGATAAGATCAGTACAAAGACGATTCCAGGCATCCAACTTTGTTCGGTCGTACCAATCATCAAAATAAGGATGTCGCCCTATCATCATTTCAAAAATCAGTTTGAGCTTTGCCTCGGTAAGTAAATCCAAAATCTCATCTAACTCCGTCCAGTCATAGCTTTGATTGGGTTCCCCTATATTCTTAATTTCAACATGAGTTAGCAAATAATGTGGGCGAATAAATTCAACGGCCTGACCTTTTGTGCCTTTGAGCATATTGAGATATAATCTATAATCCTCATTGATCGTCATCCAAGCAGGAGAATAACCTGTGCTTTTCCAATAATGCTTGTATGGAGCTGGATCGTTAGACAAGTCATAAGAAAAATTCAGTTTAGTTTGTGCAAAACTCAACTGCACCAATAAGATTAAGGCTAATAGTAAGATTGCTTTTTTCATATTTCATCTGTTATGTACTGTACTGTTATGCACATAAAAATAAAACAAATTTACTTACAACGCAATGTTTTGCTGAAAATGAAAAAGCTCAATAGCGCAAAAACACTACTCATTTTTGGCCAACTCTTACTTAGCGATATAAACCAATCTTAAGCCTGCATTTGAGAATACTTTGTGCGGTTCGTGTGCATTTCTGTTTTCCGGACGCAAGGCTTCCGGTTCATTGAACCAGCTACCTCCACGGTATATTTTATGTGTACCTAAGACGGGACCAATAGGATCTTTTTCAAATCCTCCATTATAGGTTCCTTTCCAATCTTCACACCACTCCCACAAACTTCCTTGTAGGTCATAAAAACCCATTTTATCAGCTGCTTTACTAGCAACAGGATGGCATTTTCCTTCAGAACGGCTGTAAAACCAAGCATATTTCAACAACTGCCATTCTACCAATTCACCTTGATCATTTCTGTAATCCGGTTCACCCAATCGACAGGCATATTCCCATTCAGCCTCTGTGGGAAGTCGAAATGTACCTTCACCCTCCCAAAGATTGTTAAGTACCTCAATAAAAGCTTTGCAATCATCCCAGGATACCATTTCGACAGGATTATTAGCGTTTCTAAAAACAGAAGGGTTATAGCCCATGATTTTTTCCCAAAGCTCTTGTGTCACCTCAGTCCTACCCAAGTAGAAATCCTTAGTAATTTCAATAGTTGTTTGAGGCAATTCATCTTTTTGAAAAAACTGACTGGTCGTGTCTGCTCCCATTTTAAATGTCCCCTTAGGTACTTTTATAAAGGCGACCTCAAGGCTTTCAATGTTTAGGTTTAACTGTTCTTGTGAGATACATTTGACAATACCTGAAAAAAGTAAAAATACAGCTATGGTTAATATCTTATTCATACTCCCAAACTAATCTTAATCCAATGGTTGAAAATTTTTCATCAATGCGATGCTTATGTCTGTTGGCACTTCTTTGACTTTTTCCAAAATCAAACCAACTGCCTCCTCGAAAAACCTTTAGGTTATCATTTTGTGTTGCTTCCCCATATGGATGGTAAGCGGTACTGGTCCACTCCCATACATTTCCCGACATATCATACAAGCCCCAATCATTTGGTGGCTTTTTACCAACTACATGAGAAGTGGCCATAGATCTTGAGTTCATCCATGCATATTGATTAAGCATCCATTCATTTTTATATTCGCCCCAGTAGTAAGCGGTTTGGCTTCCCGCTCTACAGGCATACTCCCACTCTTCTTCGGTGGGAAGTCGAAAACTTCCAATACCGAGTTGATTCAGTTTGTCAATAAAAGCCTGAGTCTCAGACCAGCTCACGGTTTCAACAGGATAACTTAGATGATCTATCTTTTGCTTAAAGGTCGATGGATTGTACCCCATTACACACAACCACTGTGTCTGAGTGACTTCATAAGTCCCTAACCAAAATTCTTTGATGGATACCTCATGTTGTGGGGCTTCATCCTTATCTCTTCCTGTTTCATCAAATGGGCTTCCCATCAAAAAGGTTCCTCCGGGAATTTTCACAAACTCTATTGTAACGCTATCAGGCAGATAAAACAGCTGGGTTTCCTGACCTTTAGCTACTGAAAAGATAAACAAGAAAGGAAGTAATATTCTCATAAGAAATCGTACTGATGGATACTGGATAAGTATATTGAAAATTCAACAGGCATAACAAATAAGAAGTTCTGCCATCTTTATCTGATGATACTAGCTTACTATTTTTTGATACAAGAGTATCACTTCGATACTGAAGACTTTGCTTTTCTTGGTAAAAATGTGAGCCCCTAAGAGACTTTTAATTTTTGCCCAACCACTTACGTAGCTCGCTAAACGCCTTCGAAAATATTTTGCTAGAACCACAAAGCATTGATCTTCAGTGCACGATAAATTTTAGAGATACTCTTATTTAATTCTTTGCTTATTCACTTTAAACTTTTGCCAACATGTACCTGAGCAGGAAACAATGAGAAAAGAGGCAAATGATGAATGGTACTTCAATCAACTTTATATATACCCTTCACATGATGCTTTCGCAGAGGACTACGGATCAAGTATTAAGTATGGCCAAATATTTATTCAAATAACTGTTTCTAATGCCTTATTGAAATCACTATAAAACCAGATCCTTATGACAAAACATTCCATATTAAAAACAACTTTCTTATTACTTATTTTGATATCCTTTTCTGGCTGCAACTCACCTAAAAATGAGGATCAGGGCCTATCAGGTTTTGAACTTGAACTTAAAGGTCAAATAAAAAACATCCCATCTACTGAAATTGACCAATCTCCATGGGGCATTCATTTCAATGGTATGCCATTCCATGACCTGACTTTTGCTCAATATGATTCTCTGGATGTAGACAAATTATTAGAAGAACTCCCCATATTGATTCAGAAATCCAATGAACTTGGCCTTAAATGGGCGAGAATTTCGGTGGATTGGGGCTTAATAGAAGACAACAAAGGTGTTTTTCATTGGGAATTGCTTGATCCCATGATAAACGGTTTGGTTGATTCTGGCATAGAGGTTTAAGGTTTAGGTGTTTAAAGTCTCGTACTTCAGCCTTCGCCGAAGTGATGTTATGCTTTTCACGTTGCCGCAGGCATAAGTGAATCATCCTAAACACCTAAACCCTAAACCTCTAAACTCCTAAGCCACCTCACTCAACTTTGATGCAGACATTTCGTATACCTGCTCAATGTTTTTCTTCAATTCTTCAAAAACATTATCTTCTTCCACCTGCATTTCAACATCCCAAAATAGTCTTGTCTTATTTGGCTCAATCTCTTCTACTCGCATAGTACCTACGATATCATTAGCAGGGAAGGCTTCTTGCTTATCGATGCTGTACATAAAAGTCTTGGTACCTTCAGATTTTAAAATGGTTTCTTCCAGGCTACCACCTTCATACATCTCGCAAAATCTACGATTGCCAGCTTCAAGCTTTGAAGATTTAATAATTGGAAGCCATGATTCTACTCCATCACCTTGTGCAATTTTTGCCCAAACTTTGTCAATTGGTGCACTGATCTCGTGCTGAGTACTAATAAATCTTTGCATTGTTTTAATTTTTTTGTTGGTATAAAGATCAGTGCATTTGGTTTTTTTCTTTTGTAAGAAAAGTTCAATTTTTTGGTAAATAAGGCCAACGAATAATATAGTGTTTGAGTTGTGTTTTCCTTGAAAAGCAAAGCTTGTTAGGGAAAACTCGACTCAAATGAATCTTTATAACTGATAACTCATTGCATCATATCCCAAATACTTGCGCAATAAACCAAGTTGACCAATTTCATAGCCTAAGTGATGCATTTGAAAAGCCAGAAAACCCTTTAGTGTTTGTTCGGCAAATGGAATTGGAAAAGGTAATTCTCCGTTTAATTGTTCTTCATTCAGTTCGGCTAAAGCAGTCTGAATTTTTGGAGTCAGCCCATTCCAATCATTAAGCAGTGAATTCATTGTTGGGAACTCGATATCGGGATCGAATGGTTTGCCAAAACTAAAGTGTTCAGCATATGGATTTTCAGTAGCTATGCCTGTCATCATGGCTATATTGTATTGCAAATCCAAAGTGTGTGCAGCGATCCAAGCAAAGTTATTCGTGTTATCTGAAAGACGCTTTAGTGCGTTTTCATCCGTAACTTCTTTCATCACATTGTTGAACAGTCTGGATTGTAAATCATACTGATTTCTGATATTTCTTATTTCCATTTTCCTTTTTTTTTAATGGAAGTTGTTTAAGAATTCCTGATGATTTGATTGGTAATTGCTTGGAAGTCAAGAC
>JBCBCD010000061.1:0-14790 GCA_038530915.1 Bacteroidota bacterium | reverse complement strand
GGGTATGTACACCGGGAGGATATTGAGTTCCTGCTTGCTTAGTCAATGATTTCATACTCATAATTCAAAAGGTGTTGTACCTCCGTCCAGCCAAGCCGGAGCAGTAGGATCGGTGATGCAAATTCTAATGGGTGAGTTCCAACGAAAGACAACTGACCAACCGGCATAACTTGGTGTTAGCGCAATGCGAGGTTGTATGTTGAAATCTTGTCGGGAATCCAAACTGTAATTCCAAAGTGGATGTCCTTCACGAGAATCAGTGACTATTTTCTCAATAAATTCATCAACCAATTTTTCAGTTGATTCCATCGCTGTGAAATAGCTGCTCTTACCCGTATTGCGAATATCAAAGTAGCGAGCGATAATAAAACCACCCGTAAAATTCTTTTGATCCTGTGTTGATCCCTCATCACTTACCGTATAGTTGTAATTGAGTAATCGAAAGATGAAGTCCTTCTCTTTGGCCTTACCTCTAAAATCACTGATGGCCTCCTCAATATCCATCACCTCAAAAACCTTCCTTCCTTTCTCATTGAGGTGGAGCAAATCGGGATGATTGGTACATTGATGTTCAAAGTAAGCTCTGTAGAGTTGGTAATTCATCCATTTAATTTTGACAGCAAGATAGAGGGCAATGAGAGGTATAAAAAGGACAAGAAGTGGGCCTAAAAGCCAATGAAAATGGGATTCTTACAAATCCATGCATTAATCAATCAATTAGAGTGAATTAGGGGGAGAATTGGGCTAATTATTTGCAAAAAAAGGAGGAAAACCCCGGCTGCGCCTGATAAGCAAAACAATTGTTTGACCTCCAAAAAGAGGATATATGCAGAGCGCTAATTAGAGGGCTTGATGGGTGGTAAGCTGCCGGCACCGAATCGAAGCAATCGATAGTACCTTTGAAAGATGGGAGCATCCTGAGCATCGCTCAGATCGGTAGCATTCTGACGAGGGATCTTCTTGGATCGCTCAGAACGCTTGTCTTTTTTGATCTCTCCTTTACTACCTGCTTTGGTCTTAGCATAGCGCATGGATAGGTAGGTGTTGCGAGCATTGATCTTGTTGATGCGATAGATGGGTAGACCATGGATGTTGCCTTTGAGTAAGCCCTCCCATAGCAGGTGCTTCTTTGAGTGCTCCGGATTAGTACGACCGGTTGTCATTAGGGATACTCTCCAACCTCTGGCGACCAGGTAGGCTTGAGCTTGTTCAGCCCTGGTCTTACGAGTGTGGCCAGTGGATAGGTTACCGGTATTGTCGTAGTAGAGTTCGAGTAGATTGTTGCTTGATTGATGGTATTGGTAGTAGTCATGGAAGTCCTGTAGAAGATCATCCTGAATCTTTTGATCAGCTCCTAAAACATAGAAGTCTTTGATGGTTCTAAATTCATTGAATGATTTGATGTGTTGGGATACCGTCATACAATTGATAGCAGCTCCCCAGTCCATGCCTAGTATGAGATGATTGGAAGATATTAGGTCTTCATCTCCTCTACAATCAGCTATTTGGCCCAGTTTGAGATAGTGACCATTATTTTGATTTTGATAGCAATGGATGGACTCATTGAGCATGGCATAGAAGCTATCACCAGCAAAATTGGGTCGGATATTCTTGTACTCAGCATCAAAGATCCATTGAGCTAAAGCCGTCTGCTCAGCCTCCTTCAGAAAGCCTTCTCTTAGATTGTGGGCATTGTGCATACAAGTAGCACTGATTACGGCGATGTCATTGGGTGCTTCCTTAGCCTTATCGATATAATCCAAAATGAATTCCCCATCTGCAGTAAGTGGCATTGAAGTGGTATACATCTTGGAGCCGAAATATTGACTCTTTTGAAAAGCATTTTTATTGGTCCCTCTAAGGGTAGGATCGGTTTCAGATTCCAGCTTTTTTTGACTCAAAAGGGCTGCTTCATCACCAATAATAAAATCAGTATTAAGTCCTCTACCATCCCCGGCAACATCTTGTGAGATAAGGTGAATGCCCATGCCATTGTAGAAAGTGATGTAATTGTTCCAGCGTTTGGGAGGTTGGAAAGCTGATCCCCAGGTCTTGCGCCAGGATTGAGGTGGTTGTCGACCGATGAAGTAATGAAGCCCATCGTAAATACCCAACATTTCCAAACCTTGAATAAATGATGGAATGATTCGGGTGAGAATGGCCTGATAAGATGGACCAATGAATAAACCCGTACTTCTGGGCATCTCACTCAATATGGATTGGATGCGGATTCCCAATTGAGTGGTTTTACCGGTGCCACGGCCCCAGATGAGCACCAAAAGCTTTTGGAAGGATTTGTAAGCCAATAGTTGAGGCAGATTCAATGAGATCCTACGTCTTTTTTCGATCTGACTGATTAATGACTCATAATCCCCACTGTTCTTATCATGGAGCCTTTTTATGTGTGCTTTAATGATCTCACTATCTGACTTCTTCATGTGTAATGTCTATGGTTTTAGGTAGCTGATTCAGATCGATGGCACCTTGCTTAAGCGTAGACAAAATAGCATCTTCCATATCTTCCGGAAGACTAGCAATAATGATACTGGGTTGGATCTTTTCAAAGTCTGGTATATCGGGATCTTCTCGATCTAAACCGGCAGCTTTAATTAAAGCCATTGTTGCTCTATTCATCTCCTTTAAGCTGTGTCTAAGCTTAGCAATTCGGTAGTTTTCTTTGGCCATCTCTACAGCCAAATTACGTTCTATAGCCTTATTGATTTGAACCATGTCAGCAAAAACCAACTTACTTTCCCTATTGATTCGGTAGGCAGAAGCTTGAGATAAGCCAAAATCTTTCATTAGGCACCCAACAATGTATTTCATAGATTTGACCTCAAGGTGCATACCAAAAGCAGCTTTGATCTGCTTGAGATACAATTCTTGCTCAGGGGAAAGCTCCTCTTCTTTGCGCTTGCCGGCATAATACTCTTGTGCTATGGTTACATTGCTGATTCTTCCACTCAGAGTCTTAATTCTTCTTCAAGTACAGTCAATTGCTTTTGTTTTTGCTCTGATTCTAAGGTAAGAGCTGATTTTTCACTTTCTGGTAATTTCTCCTTAAGCAGAGTTTTAATTTTTGAGATTCTAGATTTTAGGCTGTTCCTCTTTTTCATTTTATCAACTGTCTCATCAATGATTTTTTGCTTATCAGTGATGGGAATGATGCCTTTATTCTCATAAGCTCTAATATCTCCGTATACCTCATCTAGTTCGAATTCTATTTCTAAGATCGTTTCTGCCAGACCTGCCAACTTCTTTTTTCTTTCAGCAGTATCTTCTTCTTGCGCAGCTTGGACCAATAGAGCATGATAATACGATTCTTCTTTTTTCAATGCTCGACCTCGAGCTCGTAAGTTGGTGACCTGCTCGGGTTCTTCTTTAGGTTGTTGAGGAATGATCGGTCTTCGAATCGCTTCAACTGACTCCTCTGTCGGCACATACTTTTTCAAGCATTCAATGAGTCTGTCTTTGACATCAGGGAGAATAAAAGCAGCCTTTTCGTATGGTCTAAAAATACGAAGATCTGCTGCGGTCCCATGTTCACGCAGCAGATCTAATCCTTGCCGAAAAGAACCACTTTTATCAAGCCATTCTTTTATTGTCATTTAGTCTTTTTTACTGTAGCTGCTTTGGGAGCTTCTTTTTGTTTGAGTTTGGGAAATTTTCTTTGCACCAATCTTCTGGCTTGTAACAAAGTCATCGTAGTAATATCGACAATACCAAACTTGCCAAAGTGTTGTTTGGATCCTCCAACCCAATCAACCAACTTATATTCTTTAGCAACTACTTCGTTTAATTTTACTTCACTCATTATGATGGATTTGGTGTTAAATCAATGCCGTGGGTGTCTGCATCGTAGAGCATGGCTGTAAAACCACTGTTGCAGTATAGGGTGTAAGCAAAACCTACTCGGTCACCAGGTACAGTACCGGTACCTCCTTCCAGTGATTCCACATAAACACCATTGTCAGGATCTCCCAGTACAATATGTCTTTTTGACTTGGTGCGGAACATGAAGACATAACAGCCTTGATTGGCTACTACCTGATCAGCAAATTCACGTTCTGCCGCCCCATCGTTTACTACAAAGATATTAGCACGGTTGATGGTTGATTGACCACCGATTTCGCCTTCCAATGTATCAATTATCCCACCTGTATCAACTAAGATTTCTAGTTCTCGCCAATAGCCCAGATTCTGACCTGCATTGGCAAAGTCAAAGGGTTGATCCAGAACTTTGGTATCACCCTGAGCTTGACCGGCATTTTCAGCTTTGGTTAATGGCCAGCCAGTTAATTCACTTAGAAAGGTAAAATATACGGTTGTCGTTGTGCCCGGTGGTGGATTTTTTCCGCAGGAGCGGACTAATGACTTCATACTCATTGCTAATTGATTTTTGAGGGTTTACAATACTTTGATGAAGCCTGAGCCTTTCAAATGAAGCTTGACCAACCAATCGATAGCTTGCTGCTTTTTCCATTTTTTCAATACAGGAAAAGCATTGTAATCGACTTCGGTCATTTGATCTGTAGCCAGTCTCATGAAGGCAGTAGAAGAAACGGTTTCATGTATACCCTCGCTAATTGCGATCATAGGGTGATTGTCTGCAATGCCTAATGTTACTTTCTTTTCTTCACCTGACTCAGTGTCCTCTAAGTTTACAGCAATGCTGCCAGGAATGGCAACAATACCCCCCTTTTCCTTGTCCATAGCCAACTTCAAGTCCTCATTGACCTTTTGAAGTTCACCAGTTTGAGCTTTTAAGGCTTCGATTTGATCCAAATAGGTTTGAATCTTTTCATTTTCCTGCCTTAGTTGCTCATTCTCCTTTTTTAATTCAGCTGCAGTAGCCATTTATTAAGATTTAAAAGATTTTAAAATTGATTTGTCTGTCCTACACCTGGTCGGAAACAAAGGTGTGCTTCAAGGTTTCAGCACCATAAAAGCGATAGATCTCAGAAAATACCTTCAAGGTTCTGTCTTCAGCTTCAAAACGGAAGTTGTAGTAGCGTGGGTGACCTATTCTGGTACCAATGGTTAATCCACTTTCATTGTTGAAGGTGAAGATGATTCTGTCGTCTCCTTCCATGGAAGTATGACCAACGATCATTTTTTTGAAGTCATCTACTTTCAATAATAGGCCACTTTCACTCTTAGAAGGCACCTCGACACTCTTTTGGTACTTGTCTCTGTAATCATCAGAGTAGAGTTGTGCTTTGGTCTTGCTCATATGAATTAAGCCCGGTCTGTAACGGTAAGGCTCCGGAATCAGCTTACAAGCTTCTCTGATGTAATCAATAATGGTACCATTTCCAATGGTGAAGGTTGTTGGCCATGCCCCTGTAACCAGAGGTGTTAAATTACCCGCAGTAACCTGATCAGCAATGAATTTTCTGAATCCATCACATGATTCTAAGACTGCACCTGGAGTACCTGCTGTAGGAGCCACATATTCTCCCTTCCAGGCGATATCATTAAGTTCTTCAATGGCTTTGGGAAGGATAATTTGATTTAGGATGTAAGAAAAATATCCATTTCGGATCTTTTCAGGATCGGTCTGAAACCAGTTTGCGCGGTATCTAGAAAAGAATTTTTCCAATTGGGCAGCTGTATAGATGGTATCGATCTTGATTGGTCTTAAGAAATTGTCGATACCTCCATAGCTTTCTTGGTTGTTAGGAGTGAATTGTGCCTGGTAAGGCTGAGTCAAGTCACTCACCTCCATTTCTTCTCCAGAGTAGGCATAGTCAGCCTCTACAAATGGGACGAAGGTTTCCCATTCTAATTCTTGTCTGAGTTTTGAATGTAGCTTGGGACTTACCTTTTTTGAGAATTGATTAAGTCCCTGAGCCGTTGCATCTATGGATATTACCTGAGCCATTATTCTTGATTTCTTGGTTAAAGTAGTTTTTGAAAATTATTTTGTAAATCGGATCATCTCTCCACTAGTGGCGATTTGATCAATTTCCTGAGAAACTTCAGAATAGTCTTCATCTGATCTGGATTGAGAGTCAGTATTGGAAGTAGCTCTGGTTTCGGTATCACCATCCTCCTTTTTGAAAGCTTCAAAAGCCTGGATGTGATCATCCAACTTGGTTTCGACAGCAGATAGTTGAGTCTCTAAACCTGTGATGGTTTGTGCTTGTTGTTGGATGGTTTGCTCTTGAGCATTGACCGTCGTACTTAAAGCACTTAGCTGATCTGCATCGGCCAGAGCAGCATTCAATCTTTCTAAGTCTTCTTCAGTCAAAGTGACACGGCCAGATTCAGCCTTGATTTTTATGCCTAATAAGGCTTGGATTTTATCAAACATATTGGTGTTTTGTGCAGGTTGATTAATAATAGTAGGTGATAATGCAGAAGCTCTATCGATAGCAGCATTGAATGTGAGGATTCCATCGATCATGCCTATTTCTAAGGCTTTTTGAGCTTGATATACTTTGCCTTTGTAGGCATCTTCTTCAGTAAGATTGGGACGGAAATCTTTTACAGTTTGTATAAATTGCTCGGCAAACTCATTTAGGAAGTTCTCTTGAAGGGGTTTGTAGTCTCCTTCTTTAGCAGCCTTCACATCGGCGTGCTTGAGTGTGGATTGAGCAGCATACACCCGATGAACTTTGATCCCAAGATCTTCAAGGTAGCCGTCCAAATCAGTAAAACTGACATAGGTTCCAAGACTTCCAATTCGATCCGCTTTTTGACTGGCATAAACTTCATCTGCTGCGGCAGCAATGTAGAGAGCAGCTGAAGCACATAAGCCATTGAACCAAGCTATAACCGGCTTTTTGATCTCATTGCGGATAAATCTAGCAAAGGTTTCAATATTGGTTCCTTCTCCACCAGGTGAATCGATTTCCAGAATATGGGCTTTGATGTTGTCCATTTTATCAGCCTCTCTCATCAATTGCATCATAGCAATGGTACCTACTGTACCATCATAAGTAGAATGCTTAAGGATAATGCCCTTGATGGGATGGACCATAATGCTTCCTTCAGGAGCATTTCTGAAGTCGAACCAATTGGCTGTAGAGTTTCTATTGATTGCATAAGGCTTCAATACTTTATCATGAGCTTCCATGCTATTGCCTTGAACCATGTTGGCCAGCAGAATAGCACAAGCATGCTCATGATCTGGATGAATCATCCAGGGAGTAGAATTGATTCTATTTAAAAGTATTTGATCCATACGACTGCAAAGTCGCTCAGATCGGCTGAAAAGCCAAGGACTATGAAAGTGTTGGAGAGTACTGGCAGGCAGGCCTTTTCATTGAGCCTGAAAAGCTTAGCGCATAATTGTTGTTGCCTCTGGTGGCTCCTGATGTGCCGGCATAAGAGAAGTTGAGACCAATGCGAGGATCCCCGATCAACCAGGTGAGTTGGTTTTTATCGGTAAGCTGGATGAGGAACTTCATTTTATTCATCCGGGCGAATTCTGCGGTGACGTCAGGTCTTAGGCTAGGAACAAAAAAGCTGACTGCTTGTGGGTAGACTTCGCCTTGAGTAGTAGGCTGTGTTGATTCTAACCATTCATCGCCGGTTGGTAGGTAGGGAATATTTAACCAGGTCTTTTCGGGAAGTAGTGGAATGGAGTACAAAAAGTTGTTGCTATCGGAAATCAACTCAATTAAAGTGGATTGGTCAATCCAATTGATGGGAACATATTGGATGGATTTTAGTCCTCCAATATTGGCACCTATGTATTTTGATATTCCGGATAATTCCATTTTAAAACAGTTGAAAAAGTGTTAAGGATTAAGGGACAAGCTGTTTTTGACAAAATCAGGCTCTAAGTCAGTGTTGAAAAGGGTTTCAGGCCGATTTACTACCCAAGACTCTAAAAACCCCTAAATCTCTCTTTTTTCTAAGCCTATAATTGGATTTTTTTATTGAGTCGAGAGAGATTTCGTCTTCTTGTATTTCGAGCATATTCAAAAATTTCCTTATCGTTTCCTTTTGAGGGACAAAATCAGATTTATTCCATAGAATGTAATCAAGCAAAGTATCATGAAAACTTTGGTACACAAATTTATTGAAAGTTCTTACTCCGTCACGAGTATAAAACAACATCAAGTGATTATAATGATTGATCTTTACTCTAACCAATAATTCATCATTATAACTACCAAGCTTATTATCTTCATCTGTATGATACTGCCTTGTATAAACCATCTTACCCGATAGTAAACTTGATGCCACAAGAGATATGTTTGAATCATTAGAAACATCAATAATATCCTTATCAGGATACCCTGCTCTCCAAAGCGCATATTTTTTCAAATAGCTCTTCATTGGTATTCCTACAGTAATTCTCTTCAAAATATTGTGTAATTTATAAGTTATTAGCTATGAGTAATATACGCAAAAAGCGCATCAGATGATACGCTTTTTGTTTTTCTTTTCAATAAATTGACACAAATTGTTAGGCTGCTAACTCAAAGTCTTCTTCCGGCTTTCTGATGTCGATGATTAGATCGATTGTATCCAAGATGATAGAAGTAGTTCTTTCAAAAATCACTTTTGCCTTAACTGTTTTCGTCTCAATGTTTTCAGCTAGGTTCGTGATCAACTCTTCTTTTTCCTCTTCTGTGTAATCTGTTACTTCATTGCGTAAAACAGCCAAGTCCGGTGTATTCGCTAACACCTTAACAGCATTAATCTGTAGAGCATTTAATACTTCTAAAGTTTGAACTTTAGAATCTTGGTTGGTATCAATGTTTTTGATACTTAGGTAAGCGGTTGTAGCAATGCTAACAATTTTGTTGGATTCCTCGATTCCATAGTTATTTACGTGATCCATGGTTAAACTTGAATTTTTTAGTAAATGATCATTTAAATATTCTCTTACAAGTTGCTATGCTATTGCTACAAGTCTAAGGACTGCCGATTGCGCAATCTTTCAATTAAAGCTTGGTTTTTTTTACGCAATGCTATTGCTCGTGCATGTAGACTCAATGCCTTTGGAAGCTGGATGTATAATATGCTAAGTATCAATTGTGCCATGGTTAGATAGTTTATTTCTCAAAGCTTCATTTTCTAATTCTAGTTGATGGATGAGTTTTTTAAGCTCATTGATTTCTTTTTCCGCTTCAGTAATGTGATTGCTTAGGTCTTCTACGGTCTTGACATACTTTTTGACCATTTTATCGACTTGGTCGTACTCTTCTATGGCAAAAGAATTATTTATTTGCCGCCTTTTACGTCTATAATTAAGTAGCCAATGTAAGCCACCACCTGCAATGAAGGGCAGTACAATTTTTATTATTTCTAGTATCATGAGATGGAATAGTGATAGACGGCTTCTACCTGAGCTGCTACCATTAGGTTAATAATTTTTTCATCCATCAGTTTTTGGGCGTCTTCCAAGTAGTCAAAAAACAACCACTCTACCAGGATAAAAGGCATGGTCGTTTTTCGCAAGATGTAAAACTGATCTTCATAGTCTGGATCTCCGTCGATAAAAGCATCTTTGCGCATTCTAATTAATCCAGGCTTACCCAACAATTCATTTACTTGATCCCAGTGGAGTGTTGCGAGTTCATCGGCTCTGGTGATTCCTATGGTCGTATGCACCTGGTGCCCCCATGCTCTATGACTAGCAGAAGCATTGGCATGATTGGATATACCAAAACAGTCGCCACTTAAACGCTTACCCCACCAATTGCAAATCTCAACACGCTCTCTAAGTGGCATGTCATAATCCTCCCGATTGAGTAAGATGTAAGGGATCTTCAACTTGTCTAATTGATGAGCTACACGGAGAGTGAATTCCTGATTCCAAACTCCTTCAAAAAACCAACCTTGCTTATGAAAGACATGCTTATGCCCGTGCCAAAAGCGCTTACCAGGTGTGTGGTACATACCGTTTTCATCAAAAGCACCATGGCCCCAATCCAGTAGCAACACTTTATTGACTAAGGAAGGTGAGAAATTCATTTTTTTATTGGCAAGATGGGGAGAGTTTTACTACGTATAAAGGACGTCAAAGCCTACTCAGATCCTTCAAAATCAAAGCATACAAAAGAAAAACTATAGGCCATCTTATGCCAATTCGTAAAGTTTTTTCGACCGGCTAAATGATTAGAGAGGATGGTTTCACTAATATCAAAACCTTTCGATTTCAAATACTCTAAGTAGTCACGACGAAATTTAAAACGCGACTCAATGGCTTCTTTTAAATCTTCTTTAGATTCAATTATTTTCATTCTGCTTGGTTTTCCAATGAGTATAAGATTTGATTGCTTTATTCAGATTAAAAGAAATCTTACTATCCAATGCTTCCTGATAAGACTCAACTAGATAGATGCGTAGATTCTTATCATGTAACTCGAAAGAATTGGATGACAATTGACCATCTTGCTGGCTGTAATGATCTTTGACTACAGCCATAAAAATGGGAGGTCGCGCATGAAAAATACGGTCCTGACCATCTTTGTCGGTAAAGAAAAAATATTTATCCATAATGTATTAAATAATGCCCCGGGAATTATCCCGGGGCTGTTTTTTTAAATCAATCCTTGATCGGCCAAACTCGTGTATTGAAGTTGTGGTGTAATGATGAGGTGATCAAGAACATTGATGTCTAAGATTTCACCTCCTTTTTTCAACTTCTGAGTCAATTGGATATCAGCTGAGCTTGGAGTCAAATTTCCGCTTGGATGATTGTGAATTAGAATGATTGCTGTAGACATGGTTTTTAAAGCTACTGAAAAAACCAATTTGGGATCTACTACAGTACCTGTAACACCACCTTTAGAAACTTCATAAATGCCCTTTACTTTATTGGCTCTATTCAGTAACAAGATCTTAAATGACTCTCTCAATTCGATTTCATTCAGATCCCAATTAGCAATAGCTACATTAAAAGCAGCTTCTGAATTGCTAATTTTTGGTGCTTGAGATAAGTTAACTTTGCTGCGGTAGGTAACTTTGATTTCTGAAACTTGCATAATATTTGTGCTTGTTTTTTAGGCTGGTTTGCGCTTCCAGTATTTGTATTAATTGATAGTATAAAGATACAATAAACTTTATTACTTGTCAAGTTTATTGTATCTTTTTTACTCGCTTATTATGCGTATATACACAATTTCCTAGTCTATTTCGACAAGTGCTTTAGTGTCTATTTTCTTTACTACATCATTCCAATATACCCAAGTCTTATTTAATGATCCTATGTACATAGGTATCTGATCTCGAATCAATTTTGCAACCTCTAAAGGTGATAGTGACTCTAATAATTCAACGACTTGTTGAGGTGATTTTTCTTTGGTTATTTTTCTGTAATTCATTGTTCTTGTTTTTATAAATAGACGTATTCTACTTTATCAAAACTATTTTCAGACAATAACTTATATTTATATGCAAAGCACCATGGGTTAAATTTAGATTGATATTCTTCTTCGTTTACATTATCCCATACTTTAAGAAATGAGTGCTTATATCTATCCCATGTATTCAGATGGCTACATGGATAAATATCTATACACCATTCATCAACAGCACTTTTAAAAGGAATTTCTCTAACTAGATGAGGGTAAACTTCTTCGATTCTTATAAAGTATCTAGCAGCTTTTGCAGGCATGAATAATTTGTTTTTAAATTTCATGGCTGCATGTGGAGTGCCAAACTTGTAACGGACAATACCATTATCATAAAAAAACGGCTCTTTGAGGTATACTATATCACCAGGCTTATATCTAGGTTTGATATTTTTCTTTTCTCCCGATGGACTTTCAAACTGAAAGCTACCTATATCTGGATTCCAAGTGCTATCTTTTAGTACCCAATCATTTGATATTCCCTTAATAACTCTCCTAGTCTCTTTCTTAAGGCCAAAGATTGTTGCTCGAAAAAGTATTTCTGTGAATAATATTCCTTTCATGGTTAATTTGTTAAGCTCTCCACACATCGCTTGGACAACCATTCCATCACAGGTGGAGTTACTGCATTCCCTAATTGTTTTACTTTCTGCTTCGAATTTCCTAGTACGATATAATCATCTGCAAATGACATAGCACGTTGTACTTCATGAGCCTTAAGGCAGCGATAGTAACAGTCTTCTACTTTGATATCAGGCTGGACCAATGCTGACCTATCAATAGTTGTAATTGTGTTGATAGCATCAGCCATATTGCTTTGCTGATAAGTACCATAGTAATAAGTCAAAAAGCTATTTAAAGCCTTATGACTTAACAATGATTGCTGTGCCGTGCAGGTCATGGTACCGGTAGGATCTTCTAATGTTCTTACCCAGCCGGGTGAATAATTCCCAACTAAAAGAGCGTGATTAATACCACCAGCTGTAAAAGTAGAGATCGCTTCATCAGAAGAACGGCTTTTACTGGTTCCTCTAAGTTCAACTATTGAACTGGATGGTAGCAAAACATATGCATCTTGTCGGGTAGTCTGTGTATTCATAGGAAGTGAAACGGATGTGGGGTTTCCTTCATAGGCAGATCGACCTATTTGAATGGTGGATAGTAAATAATGTTTTGGATCTCCGGTTTGAGTAGGCATAGGTTCTAATTCACTATCTCTTACTCTACAACCTATACCAGAACTGTATGCATTGGTAATAATTAACTGCTTACCGGCATGCTTTTCTAAGCCATATTTAATGCGTGCAATCGTCTTTTCTGCCAATGGCTTTTTCCTATCTCCAATGCGAGTAATCGGCACACTCCAATCGATTACATTCATTGCACAGTAGAAAAAGGGAGTGACTATCTCATTGCATTTTGAACAGCGATAGAGGTATTGCTGCTTGTACTTTCCCCATTTTTTCTCACTCTTTTTCCAGGATTGGTAACACTCTACTGTACCACAATTTTTGCACGGGCCTTTAGGACGAAATTCTAAATCAGGTGCCTTATTGCCTTTCTTCCAAAAGACTACATACATGCGATCCCTGGATTGTGGACATGGATGAAAAAACATACTATTTAAATAGCAGCATTTGTGCTGATACCCTAAGTCGTGCATAGCTTGCAACCAAGCATTCCACAGTCTCCAATACCGGGCATCTACCACATTTTCAACAATCACTATATTGTAATCATGATATTCTGCAAATCGTGGTACATCCCACATCGTTGCTCGTGAGCGTTCTTGCTCAGGTGTAATCTCATTACCTCCGAATAGGCTGAATTGATTTCTACTTTTTCGCTTACCTCCTTTTGCTAAGCTATGATTGGTACATTCAGGTGAAGTAATCAATATATCTGTACTTGGATATCTTCTTGGATCACAAGCTTGTACATCCGTGCAATCATGATCCGTGTTGGGGTGATTTGTATTGTGGGTTTCAATGGCCAACTTCCAATGGTTGAGTGCCATTTTCACTTCTACACCAGCATTCACTGCACCGGTAGAACTCCCCCCAGCTCCACAGAACTGGTCCGTGGCTGTTATGTATGAATTCTTTCTTGGCATAATTTCTAATTTTAGAATAAACGCTGCTGCCTAAGCATTGCCGCGGCAGCAGGATTCAAATACAATACTTCTGTTCGTTTCGATTTTCCGGGAGTAGCTGCACCGGTAACTGCATCCTTTGATACAGTATGCCAACCAGCATCCATATACCATTCTTTGTACTCTTCGCAGGGATAGCCACTCAAGAGGACAAAACCCTTGAGACTTTTCAATGTCTTGGATAGCTCAAAATGATCTTCTACAGAAAAACATTCATGCTGATAGGTATTTCGGTTGTCAGATCTTGTTTTACCTAGATAAGGTGGATCCACATAATGCAAAGTTGAGATCTCATCGTGTTGAGTCATCACTTTTGCTGCAGGTCTACACTCAATGATGACTTCTTTTATTCTATTAGCTACTTCAATCAAATTACTCTGTAGGTTGATAAAGTCTTGTGGCATACGATGGTATCCACTACTGGATGTTCTAAATCCATTCGCTTGTCGATTCAATACTTTAGAGGGGTTGTGACTCATGGAGGCCAGTACTATAGTCCTTCTAGCCTGTTCTATAGGGTCATCCGTTAAGGGATAACAAGATTCCCACTCCTCCCGACTGTAGGGGGTATATGCTAATAATTCAAGAAGTTTATTTCGTAGGCTTTCATCTCTTAGCACTCTAAAAAGATTGACCATCTCTGAGCTAAGATCATTGTAGATTTCAACTCTAGCTGGTTCTTTTTTCAGCAATACGGACGCAGCTCCACCAAATGGCTCTATATACACCTTATGCTTTGGAAAATAACTAATGACCCAATCGGCCAATTTCCATTTTCCACCGTAGTAGCGGATCACTGGACGCTTCGGTCCTGTGTTTGAACTACTCATTATTTTAATCGTATTCTGAAGGTTGATCTAAATACAATGTCTCTTCATAGGTATTTGGTCTTTGCTGACTTTCATACTCGTAAGCTTCTTCTACTCTTTTTAAAAAGGTTTTGAGTTCTTTTATAAAATGAGCTGTATTGTACAGCCAGCAGGTAGTAATCACCTGTTTTTCTAGTTCGTTATACTCTTTTTGTAGGATTGAGTGATATTGACTTTTTGAAGGGAAGTACTTTTGATCTGTCAAGCGGAATTTGTATTTTTTTACACCATATGCAGTTTGAGCGACTGGGCGGTACATTAGATACAAAAAATCATTGTGCTTGAAAGAAGCAAATTCAACTAGTTTTCTGCCTTGATCTTTTACTTCGTTATTGTAATACTTCCATTTATCTTTTCTAGGAAAAACATAAGGTTTGAGTGATAATAGATGTACCATTTTTTTTTAGTTTTTGATTATTAAATTTCTTGTTCAATGAGATCTTCTCACAAC
>JBCBCD010000060.1:0-14822 GCA_038530915.1 Bacteroidota bacterium | reverse complement strand
AAAGGGCATCGCTTGCATTGCTTACCCTTCATGTATTTCTTACAACACTTTTTCTTCGGTTTCTTCTTTTTAGAGGCATATAGCATGTCCTCAAACTGACACATCATAGATTTGTCGTGTGCTGAAGGAAATTTGACTTTTGTATATAACTTTTGCGAATCTAAATTGGACATTAAAATGGGCTTTTTTAGTTACAGCTTAAACTATCCAGTAAAGAACCGTTATCTGCAATGGGATAATTCAATGATGCATTCGATTGTAAATAACACAACAGCTGATGAGCTTGTTCGTAGGTTTCACAAGATTGAGCTATGTACTTTCTATTAAACACCAAGGGACGAATAGGATCGCTGATCAATTGTATTACTCTCCAACCGCCGCTTGTGAGCTCTACCTGATACTTAGGTGCAGCAGCACAATGACATTTTCCACAACAAGAAACATTGGGAATGTTCACTTTGAATGTTTTTGCCAATCTGTCATTTCTAACAGAATGTGCCAATCCTTGATATGCTAGTTTCTTCGTTTTGTTCAACATCTAATTCCTATTCTTGTTATTCCAGTTACAAATATAAACACCTTTGTCTTTATTTAGATTAAATCCAATTAAAATTAACTGAAATTTAAGTATGAAATTCTCCAAAGGGCTTTTATAGGACAAATCAAAGATGTTACGGTTTAATTGTAATCTAGAAGAAAATTGTCATAGGAGTGGGTGACTTTTGTCATTATTAATGTGGTTTAGTTGTAAAACAAAATAGACTTATGATGCTGTCAAAATCATCATTGAGAAGAATGAAGCGGTTTTGAGCAGTAAGCGACGGCGCTAATATTGTTAAGATTAAAAGTGTAAATAGGTTTTTATTTCTCAAGTTCAGCTAACGCATTCTGAGCTTGTTCGATATTAGGATTAATTTCCAGAACAGACTCATAACTTTTAATTGCCTTATCATTTTGGCCTAATGATCGATAACTATTCCCTATATAAAGCCAGTTGTAAAATAGGTAAGGAGAATCTGGATATTCTTTTATATTTAATTCTAACATTTGAATTGCCTCCTCGTACATCCCTTCTGAATTCAATTCTATTCCGAGTATGAGTAATTCTGTTTGACCGAAGGTATATTGGTCAATTGACTGACTTTTTAAATTTTCATATTGAGTAATGGCAGCAGCAACATCTTCGTAGACTATGGTCTTCAATAACGTTTTCAATAGGGATCTCCTGGGTAAGGTGACTTCTTGTTCATATAAGATATTTAAAATTTGATTGGCTATTTCAGTTCCAGGCATTCCTCTGTTGTTGGATAATAAGATGATACAGTATCCATCATCAGGCACTCTTAGCATCATAGAGGTGAATCCTGTGATTTGTCCGGCATGCCAATGAAGATTTAATGTATCTGTTCTTCTTGGTAGTACGGTTCGCCATCCATAGGCATAATTGGATTGTATAGGGCTAGTGAGTAAGTCGTACGTCTCTTGTTGGATGAGTTTTTTTTGACTCAATACCTGATCCCACTTCAAAAGATCTTCAGCTGTTGTTATTATTCCTCCGGCTGAAAAAGAAGTACTGGCATCTCTGTAATTGGCATTATCATAAATGGCTCTTTTGTAATTGAAACGATATCCTTTCACTCTTTTGGCAAGAATTGTATGGTTGTTATCTAATGACGTATTGTCCATACCCACTTTCTGGAAAATGTATTCCTGAAATAATTCTGCCAAGGGTTTCTTACCAATAGCTTCCAAAATATACCCCATAATCAGATATCCCAAACTACTGTATTGGTATTGACTTCCAGGATTAGACAATAGCTCAATCTCTGAAAACATGTCTAGCATTTTTTCTTGATCATAAAACAAACGGTCGTTATTTTCCATAAAATCTTCCCAGGCATTGTAATGGGGTAGTCCTGAAGTGCAAGTCAACAAATGGCGGCTATTTATCTGTTCACCTATTGCCTTATTGGGAAAATCAGGTAAATAATGGATAATGGGTTTGTCCAAATCCAGTATCCCTTCCTGGTGGAAAAGTAGAGCCAAACTGGCTGTAAATTGTTTGCTCAAAGAACCAATCACAAACTTTCCATCTAAACTGTGCGGTGTTCTCCATTCCTGATCAGCTAGTCCAAAAGCCTTTTGATAAATGATTTTGCCATTTTTTGATACCAAAGCGACACCATTGAATTCTTCTACTTGATGATATTCCTGTACCAGTTGATCTATCGCTTGTGGAAGTTGATTGTTTTGACAATATGAAAGGCTATAGCTTACACAGTTTAGAAGGAGAAATACAAAAAATGGTCGCATCTTTTTTTTAGCAAAACTATAGGAGATAGGCTTTGTGATGAGATAAGTATGATTTAAAAAAAGTAAATTAAGAGTTAAATGAGTTAATGATTTGAAAATACCAACTATTTAATTCTTATTTCTACCGTACTTACTCTTAGATGAATAAGCGAAAAGCAATACAAATTATTACGGGTATCATACTTTCTCAACTGGGCCTTATCGTTTTGCAAACGGTTTGGCTGAACCAACTGTATGATCAAAAAGAAAAGGAGTTTTTAACCCAACTCGAAACGGCATTTAAAAGACTCTATGAACGCATCGATCAGGGAGATCAATTGCAATTAGAGCTAACTAAGTTTGAACAATTAAGTGAGGTAAGAAAATTCCAAACCATCAATGCTTTCAAAACCAAACTCCATGAGGAATTAGCATTAGTAGCAATTGATACAACTTATGAATTCCAACTTTACAGAAATGAAGTCTTTTCCTGGGATCGTAGATTGAGTCAACATAAACCAATGATTGCATCGAAAGAGTTCATCTATAGTTCTGGCCGTAAAAAAGTAGATTATTGGGTAACGGATTTATGTAGGAACTGTGGTCTTAGCCTCGGAATCAATTTAAAGGAAATCTCTTTCTGGTATTTTTTTCGTCAAGTCTTAATGTGGTTGCTACTCAGTCTCTTTTTTATAGTATTGCAAATCTTCATTTTCTTCTATGTACTAAAAGTGATTCACAGACAGCAAAAATTATCTGAATTAAAAGCAGACTTGATCAATCAAGTAACACATGAATTGAATACACCCATCTTTTCTACTTCTTTGGCCATCAAACACTTGAAACGATCAACAAAAGATGTAGATCAATTAGAACTCATTGGTATCATTGAAGAAGAACAAAAAAGACTGAAGGGTAATGTAGAACGCATGCTGGACATTTCAAAAATGGAATCCAAAACCATAGATTTAAAAAAAGAAGTAGTAGACATTCATGATTTAATACCTAAAGTGCTTCGTCTTTTTCATTTGCAAAAAGGAAAGGTTGAATTTAAGGTCAATTTTGAAGCTACCCGATCAGAATTATTGTTAGATCAAAATCTATTAATAAATGCGGTATTCAATGTCATAGATAATTCCATTAAATACAATAAAAACGCACTTATTAAGGTTGGGATTAGCACTTGTAATAATGAAACTGGTGATGTAACCATTACAATAACAGATAATGGCATAGGAATTCCTGATAAAATACAATCGAAAGTATTTGATAAATTCTATCGTGCCAACCTATTAAAAAATGAAATCAAAGGTACTGGCCTGGGCTTAAGTTATACTGCATTGGTTGTAGAAGCACACCATGGCAAAATAACTCTTACCAGTCATGAAGGACAAGGGACATCAATAAGCATTAGTTTACCAGCCATCAATAATAATGGATATTAAAACAATTAAACTACTCCTTGTAGAAGATGATACCAATATCGGCTATCTATTGAAGAAATACTTAGAAATTCACGACTTTAAAGTGGAGTGGGCTAAAAATTCAAGTGAGGCATTAAAACTCTTGGAAAGCCAAAAGTTCCATCTATGTATTTTGGACATCAATCTACCGGATGTAAATGGATTTGATTTATCCATTCAGATAAAAAAGAAGACGACTAATCAACCCATCATTTTCTTAACAGCAAGAAATATAAAGGTCGATAAACTATATGGCTTCAAATTAGGCGCGGATGATTACATTACTAAGCCGGTTGATGAAGAAGAATTAGTAGCACGTATAAGAGCCGTATTGAATCGCTCATACCCAAAGTCTACTGAAAAAAACAATGGCCTAATACAACTTGGTCAATATGAATTTAGCCCTGAAAACTTACAATTAAAACTTGCAGATGAAGTCATTCAATTGACTCAAAAGGAAATGGAGTTGTTGTTGTTACTTTATCAAAATAAGGAGCAACTATTGACTAGAAAAGAAGCCCTCCATACCATTTGGGGAGCTTATGACTATTTTAAACGGAAAAGCATGGATGTCTACATTTCTAAGTTGCGGAAATACCTGGCTAATGATCCTGCTATCAAGATCATAAATATCCACGGTCAAGGATTTATATTATCCATAAAAAATAGTTGAAACTCATAGACAGTTACTGATCAACAATAGAAAATCAACCAATGATTGGTGTTCATGAAAATAAAAAAAGGAATGCTCATCAGTAGCCATTTTTTTCATGTGATTGATAGAAGCCATCCTGATTTCTTCAGAAAAACGACCCCATTGGGACGACATATTTCCAGTATATAAAGTGAAAACATGAATGGGGAAGTCTTGATTTTCTATGTCTCCTTCTTTCATTCGTTCGATATTATAAATATCCGACTGCCAGCCATAACCACGAGCATGTGCATGTGGATCACCGTCGGAAATCAATATAAAAAAATTAGAGACTTGACCTTCTGTTTTTTTAGCAAATTCCTGATCTGCAAGTGAAATGGCAGAATGAATATCAGTGGCATATACCATACGGACAATATCCATCCCTTCAATGGCATCCAACATTTTTTGTGTTTCTCCTGTCAAGGGCAAAACCATCTGAGCCCCTCGGTTAAAAGTGATAATGCCTACTTTTAATTTGGCTTGATCCAATTCAAAAGGATCTGTCAAAGCTAACAGCACAGTACGTATCTCATCCAGGTACTCCATCTCACTACCTGAAAAGTCGACAGCTATAATGATATTCATTGGACAGTTGGGAGTAAACCTACCTTTTTGTGCGCTTAATGAATTCGTAAAAAAAGAAAGGCAGATCCATAAACAGAAGGGAATATAGATTTTGGATATCATAACATTGGATTTAACAGTGAGAAACGGTATAAATGGGTATGGGCGTTCTTTTAAATATAAACATTTTCTGCCAAGACCTTTAGGAAAGATTGGTTAAAGTCTGTCATCTTTCCTCCAAAAAAGCTTCAGTCTAAGTATGAACCAATGAAAGTTGAGCTTTAAAAAGAAAACGATAAATTCTAATTCAGACAAAATCTAAATAATGTAAAGCAGCTTTGAAAGCGAGAAACAATAAGGAGTTCACTTGATTTGACCTACCCACATGCCCAAGAAAGTCATTCCCTACTAATGACAATTATCACTTTACACTTTTTTTGGTGCTCCTAATTTTAGGTCAGACAAACATCAGTAAAAAATACCACGCATAAGGGCATTCTTACTGATGCTTATGTATGAGCATTTTCCGAGCAAAAAAGCCACCATTGAATCAGAAAATACTTTTGAAATGAAATTTCCTGGTCAAAAAGATGCAGTTATGAATAAGAAAAAACAGACCTTTAAATATCCTGGCGTGCGTGTAGCTCTGGATGGAAATACAGCAGCTATCATGTGTGAAAGAGAATCTACCGATGCAGCTGGGGCCTATCCAATCACTCCATCTACCCAAATGGGAGAATACTGGGCAGAGGCTGCTGCCAAAGGACATCTCAATATTTCTGATCGCCCATTGATCTTTATAGAACCTGAAGGTGAACATGCTGCTGCCGGTGTTACTGCCGGTTTATCAATGACAGGTTTGCGTGCGGCCAACTTTTCTTCCGGCCAGGGGATTGCCTATATGCATGAATCATTATATGCAGCTGTGGGTAAACGTTTGACTTACATTTTGAATATTGGTGCTCGGGCGATGACCAAATCAACCCTTAATGTGCATGCTGGCCACGATGATTATCATGCCATCGATGATACCGGTTTCTTCCAGTTGTTTGCGAAAAAAGCACAACACGTAGCGGATTTAAACATTATTGCTCACCGTATAGCAGAATTGGCTTTAACTCCCGGTGTAGTAGCTCAAGATGGTTTTTTGACCACTCACCTGATTGAATCCATGCTGCTTCCAGAGCGTGAATTAATCAAAGAATACTTAGGCCTTCCTGATGACATCATAGACACTCCAACTCCTGCACAGCGCATCATATATGGTGATACTCGTCGGCGTATCCCTGAACTTTGGGATGTTGATAATCCTGTAATGGCGGGTATTGTTCAGAATCAGGATTCTTACATGCAAAGTGTTGCTGCCCAACGACCATTCTTCTTTGATCACATTAAAGAATTGACAGAGCAAGCATTTGAAGAATACTACCAACTAACAGGTCGCAGATATGAACGAGTGATGACTTATAAAGTAGAGGATGCTGATTACTTGATCTTGGGACAAGGTAGTGTGGTACCAAGCGCTGAAGTAGTAGCTGATTATTTAAGAAAAACCAGAGGCATTAAGGTTGGAGTAGTTGATTTAGTAATGTTCCGACCATTCCCAGATGATAAAATTGCAGAAATTCTTAAAGGCAAAAAAGGAGTAACCATCCTGGAAAGGTTGGACCAACCACTTGCATCTGACTTACCAATAACAAGGGAAGTACGTGCTGTGTTAACCAAGTGTATTGAGAATGGAATTCATAAAAAAAATACGCCTTATCCTGAACTTCCATCTTACAGACAATCGGATCTTCCTGCACTTTATTCCGGTTCATTTGGTTTGGGTAGTAGGGACTTACAACCAGAAGGTATCATTGGTACTGTAGAAAATATGCTTCCTGACGGCAAGCAAAAGAAACAATTCTATCTTTCTATTGATTTCATTCGAGATAATGCTTACACACCTAAGCAAAGAGCTTACCAGGAAAGCATACAGGAAGTTTATCCAAATGTAAAAGAGCTGGCCATTAGAGGTTCTGAGAATCCTAACTTAATGCCAGACGGAGCAGTCACAGTACGATTCCACTCTATTGGTGGCTGGGGAGCGATCACCACAGGTAAAAACCTGGCAATGACACTGTTTGATTTACTCGGTTTTGATATAAAAGCAAATCCAAAGTATGGTTCAGAGAAAAAAGGCCAACCTACTACTTATTACCTGGCCGCAGCGCCAGAACCCATCCGCATCAATTGTGAATACTATTTTGTGGATGTCGTTTTGTCTCCGGATCCAAATGTGTTTAAACACACCAATGCCTTGGCAGGATTGAAAAAAGGTGGTGTTTTCATCATTCAAAGTGAAAAGGAAAAACCTCATGAGGTTTGGGCAGATATTCCAAAGCCTTACCAAAAAATTATCATTGATAATGATATTAGAGTTTTCTACATAGATGGCTTTAAAATTGCCAGAGAGGAAGCTACGGATCCCGAATTGCAGTTGCGTATGCAAGGAATTGCCTTTCAGGGGGCTTTCTTCGCTTCTTCACCATTGATGGAAAAAGCCGGCCTTTCAGATGCTACTCTACTTAGAGCTATTGAAGATCAATTGCAAGCTAAATTTGGCTCAAAAGGTCAACGTGTAGTCGATGATAACATGCGTGTTGTTAAAAGAGGATTTGATGAAGTACATGAGATCACTAATAAAAGTGTAGGTGCTACCAATGGTGAAACGACCAATGGTGAAGCCATAATGTCTATTCCTAAAATGTTGAAGAGTGTACCACAAAGTGAATCTAAACTTAGTGATGTACATCGCTTCTGGGAACAAACAGGTAACTTCTACCAAAGAGGCCTGGGTAATGACAACCTTACAGATCCATTTATTGGCTTGAGTGTCATGCCGGCCGTTACTTCCTTGTTCAGGGATATGACAGGTATTCGATTCGAACATCCGGAATGGGTTCCAAATAATTGTACCGCTTGTGGCAATTGTTATACGGTATGTCCTGATACTGCTATTCCAGGGTTGGTCAGTGAATTGTCAGATGTTTTAAATACTGCAGTAGAAAAGGTACGCAAGAATCATGGCAAAGTGGAATACCTGCCAAAAGCCATTCGCCAGATGGAAGGTATGGTAAGGGCTTTATTCAAAGAAACAGAAAATGGTGCTACAGTCAATAGTTTACTTCACGATGCAATAGACATGAGCATAGAAGCCAATGACAATGGCAACGGTTATACTCAAGAGATGGAATGGTTGCGTGAAGAGATTGGCGATTTCCAATTTGCTCTGACTCGACCATACTATGATTTATTCGAAAAAGCAGAAGCAAACAGTGGTGGATTATTTAGCATAACAATTAACCCACAGACCTGTAAAGGCTGTATGGAATGTGTTAATGTGTGCGATGATGATGCGCTTAGAATAGTACCTCAAACGGAGAAGTCCATTTCTAAGATGAGAAAAGAATGGGATTTCTGGATGGATTTACCAACTACTCCTGAAAAATTCAATCGCATTGATGATTTGGAAGAGAAGATTGGGCCACTTGAAACCATCCTTTTGAATAAAGAGGCTTACCTGAATTTTGCCAGTGGTGATGGTGCTTGTTTGGGCTGTTCAGAAAAGAGTGTGGTGCATTTATTCACGGCTACTGTAGAATCATTGATGCAGCCTCGCATTAAGAAGCACATTGAATATCTGGAGGGATTAATCGATCGATTAGAAAAACACATACAAGACAAGTTATTCAGTTCGGTTAATGTTGGTGATGCAGATACCATTTCAAAAATCGTATCAGAATCTAATGCTACCGATTTAACCATGTCTGGTCTGGCAAGTAAATTTGAATCAGAAACAGAGAGCGATCCGATCGACAGCGTTTGGTTGAGAGATACGACACAATTGCTGGCTAAGTTGAAAAAATTAAAGTGGAAATACACCAATGGTACAACAGGAAGAGGAAGAGCAACTATGGGGATGACCAATGCTACAGGCTGTACATCAGTTTGGGGTAGTACTTATCCTTTCAATCCTTATCCTTTCCCATGGGCCAATCACTTATTCCAGGATTCTCCTTCAATAGCAATGGGCCTTTTTGAAGGACACATGGCTAAGATGGCGGAAGGCTTTAAATCAATCCGTAAAGCAGAATTGATTTTAGATGGAAAATACAATCCTGCTGAGCATGATGAGTTTTTTACTTACTTCACTTGGAATCAATTTACAGATGAAGAGTGGTTACTTTGTCCACCAGTAGTAAACTTAGGTGGTGACGGTGCGATGTATGATATTGGCTTCCAAAACTTATCTCGCTTAATGGCTTCTGGTAAGCCAATCAAAGTGATCGTTGTAGATACACAAGTCTACTCCAACACGGGTGGTCAGGCTTGTACCTCAGGCTTTATTGGTCAGGTATCCGATATGGCACAGTATGGTAAGGTTTGGAAAGGGAAGCCAGAACCTCGTAAAGAGATTGGTTTGATTGCCATGGCTCATAGAAATACCTATGTCTTGCAAGGCACTCTAGCCAATACCAGTCAAATGATAGAAGGTTTCATTGACGGCTTGATGACTAGAAGACCTGCTTTATTCAACCTTTATACTTCTTGTCAGCCAGAACATGGTATAGCGGATGATCTAGGTGCTCATCAGGCAAAACTAGCCGTTGAATCACGTGCTTATCCGATTTTTAAATACAATCCTGACAATGGCATCAAACTTGAAGAGGCATTCGACTTAAGCGGTAATCCAGATATGGAAAGCTTATGGCCAAGCTATCAATTGAAATACATGGAAAATGGCCGTGAAAAATCCATGGAATTGCCAATGACATTTGCAGATTTTGCCATTACTGAAGGACGTTTTAGAAAACACTTCAGAAAAGTGCCACGTGACGCATGGAATGATAATATGGTGCTATTGGCCGACTTCCTAGAGCTGGATGAAAATGATAGAGAAGGCAAATTCCCTTACATCTGGGCAGTGGATCGCAAGCAAAGATTGAGCAGGGTATTGGTAGCTAAAACGATAGTAGATTCTTGTGAGGAAAGACGTGATTTCTGGATCATGTTGAGAGCTATTGCAGGAGTCGAAACTGAAAAAGTTGAAGAAGTTGATTTAGAAAGCAAGATACGAGCCGAAGTAGTTGGAAAAATTGCTCAGGGTTTGATGAAACTAGCTGGCGATAATGGGGAAGGACTAGCTGATCTGGCAATGGGTTCTACCGAAGTAGCAACTACATTGGAAACAACTACTCCACAAGTGGAAGGGGATTACATGGCTCCCTGGCTAGAAACCAATGAGTGCACTTCTTGCGATGAATGCATCAAGATCAACTCTAAGATCTTCGAATACAATGGTGACAACAAAGCTTATATCAAAGATCCAGAAGCCGGACCTTATCAAGATTTGGTAAAGGCAGCTGAGAAATGTACAGCGAGAGTCATTCATCCTGGTCTACCTAAAGATCGTACGGAAAAAGACATCGATAAGTGGATCAAACGTGGAGAGAAATATAACTAGGATAAGGTTTTAAACACCTTAGACAAAAGACAAAAGACAAAAAAACACTAATGACTATCTGGGGAATCAATAAAAATACATTCAAACACGGTATACATCCACCTGAGCACAAGGAGGAAACTAATGGACTGGCTATTCGCCAATTTCCGTTTTCGCCCTTGATCATCTTGCCTACTGTGCAACATATTGGTGCTCCCTCACAACTTATAGTTAGTGAAGGACAGGAGGTAGTACGTGGACAGTTATTGGCTAAAGCGGGAGGCTATGTATCTGTTCCTTTGCATGCACCAGTTTCGGGTACGGTGAGGAAAATTGCTAATGTACCTACCATTTCGGGGAAAATGGTGCCTGGTATTTACCTGGAAGCCTTTCCCTATTCCAGTCAGGAAGTGATGAATGGCAGAGCCATTGATTTGGAAACAGCTAGCCAGGAAGAGATTTTACAGGGTATTCAAGATGCAGGTATTGTGGGGCTTGGTGGTGCAGCTTTTCCCACCCATGTGAAGTTAAAAGCTCCAGATGGAAAGAAATGTGATATCCTTATGCTCAATGGCATTGAATGCGAACCTTATCTGACTACTGATCACAGGGTTATGTTGGAACAGTCAGATGATATCTATATGGGTATTCGATATTTATTGAAGGCAACCGGAGCCAAAGAAGCCATCATTGGGATAGAAGCCAATAAAAAGGACGCAGCTGAACATTTGAAAAACAACTTACCAACTGATTTACCAGCTAGTGTAAAGGTAGTACCAGTAAAGTATCCACAAGGATCTGAGAAAATGCTTATTACATCAGTTTTGGGTAAGGAAGTTCCTTCTGGTGGCTTGCCCATAGATGTAGGAGTGGTGGTAGTGAATGTAGCGACTGCTGCAGAGGTTGGAAGGTTGTTGCCCAAAGGAAGAGGAATACAAGAACGAGTAGTGACGATTACCGGCCCCGGGGTAAAAAAGAAAGGCAATTATTTGATTCCTGTAGGTACTCCATTGAGGTATGTTTTAGAAGAAGTTGGAGTCGACGAAAATATCAGTGAAGTCTATATGGGCGGTCCAATGATGGGTGTGGCAGTCTCTAATCTCGATATTTCAATCGTCAAGGGGACTTCCGGGATACTGGTTTTCACAGACAAAGAGAGCAAAAAGCAGGAAAAACTCTATCCCTGTATTAAATGTGGAGCATGTGTAGATGCTTGCCCACTTTCTTTGAATCCTTCAAGGCTGGGCATATTGGCCAAATTCGAAGCTTATGATCAGATGGCATCTGACTACAATTTGATGGATTGCTTTGAATGTGGATCCTGCTCTTATGTATGTCCTTCCAATATTCCATTGGTCCAATACTTCAGGTTGTCAAAATCGATTGTTAGGAAAAGAAAAGCGGTCAAAAAGTAGATATAGCATGTTGAGCAAAACACTAAATATTAGCACTTCTCCACACATCACTAAAGGTGTCAGTACCAACGTGATCATGCAAAATGTGGTTTGGGCTTTATTGCCAGTTGCCTTTTTTGCGGTCTATTCGTTTGGTTTGAGTGCGATGTTATTGTTGTTGGCCACCACTTTTTCGGCTGTATTAACAGAACATTTATTATGTAGAATTGACAATAAAGAATCAACAGTATCTGATTGGTCCGCAGCGATTACAGGCTTACTACTGGGACTGACATTACCGCCTACTTTTCCACTTTGGATGGGTATTATGGGCGGTGTGGTTTCTATTGCTTTGGGCAAATACATTTTTGGTGGGCTGGGTTATAATGTTTTTAATCCTGCCTTAGTAGGTAGGGCCGTATTACAAGCTGCTTTTCCGGTAGCTATTACGACATGGCATCCAGCCTTTCTGGCAGAAAGATTCAGTGCCATAGCCAACTCTACATTGGCATTTCCTTTTATGAAGCCACAATTCGATGCTGTTTCAGGAGCTACTCCATTGGCCGCATTCAAATTTGATGGCATTTCTACTGAAACTTATGAATTGGCACTTGGGCTGATAAGTGGATCAACAGGAGAGACTTGTGCTGCCTTGATTATACTCGGAGGAATCTACCTGATCGCTCGAAATATGATGAATTGGCGAATACCAGTTTCCATTTTAGCAACTGTATTTGTCTTAAGTGGAATATTGTACTTGATAGATAGCCAAGCTTATCCTTCACCGGTATTCATGCTCTTTTCAGGTGGCTTGATGCTGGGGGCTGTCTTTATGGCTAGTGATATGGTGGGATCGCCTATTACTCCGTTAGGGATAGTGATTTATGGGGCTTTAATAGGCTTGTTAGTTGTTGTTATCCGCATATGGGGCGGTCTACCGGAAGGCGTAATGTATGCCATACTATTGGGGAATGCAGTCTCCCCACATATCGACAACTCGATCAGAAATAGAGTTTATGGAACTTTAAAAACTAAGAAACAATCATGAGTAACGTACAGACCATACAAGCACCTGTAAAAATTGGTAGTGGCAAAATGCTTCGCGCTATGGTGGGAATCGGCATTGCCTGCGCACTTATGATCGTCCTTACCTATGAAGGTACATTACCATTAATCGAAAAAAATAAAGCAGAAGCGCTGGAAAAAGCCATTTTCAAAGTACTACCCGGTACAGTGACCAAACAGACTTTTAAGCTGGATGAAAACAATGTTTTTACCAAAATAGAAGGTGAAGAAAAAGAAGCCTCCCTGGTGTATGCAGGTTATGACGATGAAGGGAAACTGGTGGGATTGGCATTGGAAGCCAGCGGCATGGGTTTTGCTGATGTTTTGAAAATTCTTTATGGTTATAATCCTGAAAAACAGCAAGTGATTGGTTTCTATGTGCTGGAAAGCAAAGAAACGCCAGGTCTAGGAGATAAAATAGAAAAAGACCCTGTTTTTCTATCCAATTTTGATGGATTAGATGTTGCGCTCAATGATGATTTGAGTGCCTTGAAAAATACGGTCGCTTCAGTAAAAAGTGGCGAAAAAGAAAACGCTTGGGAAGTAGATGCCATTACCGGGGCAACTATCTCTTCCAGAGCAATAGGAAATATAATTAGCGAGAGTACATCACTTTGGGTTCCTTTACTTTTTCAACAAAGGGACATTTTTGAAAATGCTGTAACAGCAGAAGAAAAAGTACAGTAATGAATCAGACAACAGGAAACAAAAAAGGGTTTTTCGCATCACTGGCAGACCATCCACCAACGGATGAGTTTATCAAAGGGCTGTGGCGTGATAATCCGGTCTTTGTGCAAGTATTGGGAATGTGTCCGGTTTTGGCGGTAACCAATACAGCAGAAAATGCCTTAGCTATGGGGCTGGCAACTGCATTTGTATTGTTGATGTCAAATATCCTGGTGTCTTCTTTGAGAAACTTCATCCCCAAACAAGTACGTATCGCCTCCTATATTTTGATCATAGCGACTTTTGTAACGATTACTGATTATGCTATCGCTGCGATTAGTGTGGATTTGCATAAGAGTCTTGGAGCTTTTATTTCGTTAATTGTTGTTAACTGCCTGATTTTAAGTAGAGCAGAGGCTTTTGCTTCTAAAAATACTATAGGTAAATCAATATTGGATGCATTAGGGATGGGAGTTGGATTTACTTTCGCTTTACTTTGTTTGGGAGCGGTGAGAGAATTGTTTGGCAACGGAAGCATCTTCAATCTACAGTTGTTTCCTGACAATTTCGAAACCTGGATAGTGATGATTTTACCAGCCGGAGGGTTTTTCACTCTGGCTATTTGGCTATTGTTTTTTAATGCCATGAAAGAACGCAGATTAAAACGAGAACAAGCATGAAACAAGAAAGCCTTTTTTACATATTCCTCAATGCCAGCTTAATCAACAATTTTGTATTGGCCTATTTCTTAGGTATTTGTCCATTCTTGGGTGTTTCAGGAAAAATGGATACAGCCACCAAGATGGGAGGAGCAGTAACCTTTGTAATGATTATCAGCTCCGTATGTGCTTTTGGAATCAATGCTTTATTGGTAGCCATAAATGCTCCTTTTTTGCGCTTAATCAGCTATATCGTAGTGATTGCTTCTACGGTGCAATTGGTTGAAATGTTTATCAAAAAAATGAGCCCGGCACTATTCAGAGCATTAGGAATATTTCTTCCGCTCATCACAACAAATTGTGCCATACTTGGTGTAGCCTTGTTTCAAACCAACAAAGGGTATGGCTTTTTAGAAAGCTTTGTATATGCATTAGGAGCAGGTGCCGGATTTACACTAGCTCTTGTGCTCATAGCAGGATTGAGAGAACAATTAGAATTTGCGGAGGTACCCAAAGTCGTGAAGGGTACAGCAC
>JBCBCD010000059.1:0-14872 GCA_038530915.1 Bacteroidota bacterium | reverse complement strand
CAGGTAGATATATGGATCGCATCCTTGAGACCTATCAAAATCTCGAAGATCCAGGTGATGTAAGCTATGCAGAACGTACTGTTTCCAATGCCATGAGTCGCTCTATTACCACAAATACAGGAAACCCAGTACCTGTATTTCCAATACCTGCAATTGATCTGGACAATTGGGGCTTATCGCAAAACCCAGGCTATTAATTCTATTAACCACTATCAAAACAACTAATAAACCATTAGATATGAAATTCAATAATTTAGTTAATAAGACGATAACCTACTTTTTGTTGGGCATGTTCTTTTTGGTAAGTGCCTGTGAAAAGGACTTGCTTCCTGATCCACCAACTTGTACGTTTACAAAGGATCCTGACTGTTTCTGTCAGGCCAATCCAAATAATCCATTGTGTAATATTCCTACTTGTACATTTGAGTCAGATCCTGATTGTTATTGTACCAACGCACCTGAAGATCCAAGATGTGCACAAGCTTGTACGTTTGAAGATGATCCGGTATGTTTCTGTGAAGAAAATCCAAATGATTCCAGATGTCAAACAACCAATAATCCGGGCTTCCACACCTTCTTTGACTTTGAAGATGAAAACCTGATTGTAGATTCCATCTTTTCAACAGGCTTTACGGGTGACAATCCGGATGGCTGGCAATCGGATGGGCGAGCTGTGGGGTCTATCGCAACAGGTAATGCGGCCCAAGGTGACCGATATTTTGTCAATGAAATAGAAGTAATCAACGAAGCTTGGGCCTGGACCAGTAATTTATATAAGGTAGATACAGTAGATGCTTCTTCTTTAGCAGAACCTACCTTTAATTTCTGGATCAGAACCAGTAATGAAAAACCTTTGACAGCAGAAATTGCCTTAGTTGATGATACGGGAGAATCTGGTTATCATCCTGGTGGAGCTTATGCAGAAATCAATGGTACCTGGCAATTGTTCAGTCTTCGTTTGAATGCAATTAATGAAGAAGGTTGGAAATGGGGTGATAATCTTGATTTTTCTACCATCAACTTCTTAAAATTCGGTTTTAACCTCAATGGTCAAACACTAGGAGATATCTTTGAAGTACATGTTGACCATATTTACTTGGATGACGGTGTTCCTCCGGGAGCTATAGCCTATCCTGCAGTAGAAGTTGTAGAAACACAAGTTGTATCTGTATTTACTTTTGAAGAAGAAGAGCTGATTATAGATTCTATTTTCACCACTGGCTTTACAGGTGACAATGCAGAAGGCTGGCAATCTGACGGACGTGCTGTAGCATCAATAGTTGAAGGAGATGCACCAGAAGGATCTAAATATTTTTCAAATGAAATAGAAGTAATCAACGAAGCTTGGGCCTGGACCAGTAACCTGGCTAAAGAAGAAGCATTTGACTTATCAGCAATGACAGATCCTACCTTTAATTTCTGGATTAGAACCAGCAATGAAAAAGCAGCCACTATCGAGTTCGGTATAGTAGACGACAGTGGTGAGTCTGGCTGGCATCCGGGTGGTGCTTATGCTGAAATCAATGGTGATTGGCAGTTGATTAGTATCAATCTCACCGAGTTGAACAATATAGGCTGGCAATGGGGTGATGGCTTAGACTTTTCACAAATAAGCCTGATCAAGTTTGGCTTTAATCTTAATGGTCAGACACTGGGTGATATTTTTGAAGTGCATGTGGATCATATTCACTTTGCTGATGGAGCACCAGAGGGAGCCATCATTTATCCAGCGCCACCAGAACCAAGTTACGAAAGAGTGTTTACTTGGTTTGATTTCGAATCGGCTGATATCATTGTTGATTCCATCTTTACTTCTGGTTTTACAGGGGATAATGAGGAAGGTTGGCAGTCTGATGGACGTGCTGTAGGAAGTATCGTTGAAGGAGAAGCTCCGGAAGGCACAAAATATTTCTCTAACGAAATAGAAGTAATCAATGAGGCATGGGCCTGGACCAGCAATCTTTTCAGTGAGGATATAGTAGATGCGTCAAGTGCAGATGACCCTACATTAAATTTCTGGATTAGAACCTCTAATAATTCTGCAGCCACTATTGAATTTGCAATGGTGGATGATTCTGGTGAATCGGGCTGGCATCCAGGTGGTGCTTATGCTGAAATCAATGACACTTGGCAACAAATCAGTGTAAGGCTAAATGATCTCAACTGGCAATGGGGTGATGGGCTTGATTATTCTCAAATCAGTTTGCTGAAGTTTGGTTTCAATCTCAATGGCCAAACTCAGGGTGACATTTTTGAAGTGCATGTCGATGACATACATATTGGTAATGGCTCTCCGGATGGGGCGATTATATATCCTAAGCAATAAGGTCATTATTTTCTAATCATTCATAAGTGAGAAGAGGCTTTCTATCTAAGTCTCTTCTTACTCCTAACTCCTTTTTGATTTCATCTCAATGAAGCTAATCATCAACATATTATTTCTGTTCATTGCTATAAGTTGTCACGCTCAAGCCAGCGATAAGCTGAATGAAGATGAACTATACAGCCTCAAAAACTGGGAGTTTGAGTCAAGTACCTATTCAGCTAGCATCGATAAGAATGAAATATTTATTCATTGCAACAAAACGCTTACGTCTCAAAAATGGAGTTTTTTCAAATTGAATCTTAATCCAAGAAATCAATATTTAAACCATCCTGTTATAAGTCTGAAGGTAAAAACCGATGAAACCTTTTTACTTCAAATAAAACCCGTAGGAAGCAATCACCTAAACGATTGGTACGAAATGGATGTCCATCCCTATCAAGAAGGACAATTGATCTTAATCCAACTGGACCAACTCAAAAACAGCCCAATTAAAGAGATCTATTTTTATGTAAATGGTGAAGATTGTAGACCTTACAAATTCAATTTTAGCATACAAGAGCTGGCCATAGGGCAAGACCCTGATTACAGTAATGATATAGAACTTTCGAATGCAACTGACCCAGATTTAGTATATAAAGGACATGAATTATTCAACAAATTAAAGGAAAATAGATACCGGGGCATTCTTTATGGTATGCATGATGCAGTAGGATATGGCGTGGGTTGGAAAGGAGATCCACAAAAATCAGATGTAAAAGAAGTATGCGGCTCCTACCCTGCTCTTTTTAGCTGGGAAGTAAACCATATTTTTGATCCACTTAAAGCTGACTTATTGGCTCAAAAAATCAAATGGGTGCATGAAAAGGGTGGCATCAACACCTTTGTTTGGCACACCTTTGACCCAAGTGCTAAATCTTTCTATACCAGCCAATTACACGAACCTAAAAAAGTGCTCCCTTCGCTACTTCAAGGTGGTAAAGATCATGAGTATTACAAAGAAAGTTTGACCCAGTTGGCACACTTCTTAAAGGGGCTTAGAGATAAAAATGGACATACGATTCCTATTCTATTCAGGCCTTTTCACGAACACAATGGCGATTGGTTTTGGTGGGGAAAAACTCATGTGAGTGAATCAGCTTACATTCAATTGTGGCAGTTTACGGTCGATTACTTAAAGGATTCACTGGAGGTACACAATCTACTGTACGTCTTTTCACCTGATGGACAAAAAATCAATGCCTCTAATCCTTACTTATATGGGTATCCAGGAGATGATTATGTAGATATTTTGGCCTTAGACTACTACTTTGACAATAGCCGCAATAAAGAAAAAAGACATTTCATCCAACAAGTGGAATACATCGTCCAATTAGCTGAACAGAAAGGGAAAGTCGCTGCCATCAGTGAAATTGGCGATCGTAAGGGTTGGAAGAACATCAACAACCTTCAAACAAAAAACTGGCATACCAAAGTCGTTTTAGCCTCCATTAAGAATAGTCCAATTGCTCAAAAGATTGCCTATATGTGCACTTGGAGAAACGCCAATAAAAACCATCACTTTGCTCCTTATCCGGGTCATCCTTCAGAAAATGATTTCAAGCAATTTTTTGATGACCCACTCACTCAGTTTTTGGTAGATATACAAGTCCAAGCACAAGCGATAAGGCCTTCACAGGCAGCAACGAAACCGTGGCTTAATTAATAACTGTAAAGAACTTAGGTATGAATTTACACATTGTCGACTTACTCATCATAATGGCCTACTTGGTGGCTACTGTTTTGATCGGTTTTTGGATTTCAAAAAAAGCATCCAAAAACATGAAATCCTATTTCCTGGGCGGCAATGAAATAAAGTGGTACATGTTGGGGCTTTCCAATGCTTCAGGCATGTTTGACATCAGTGGTACCATGTGGATGGTTACTCTCCTTTTTATTTATGGTTTAAAAAGTGTTTGGATTCCCTGGCTTTGGCCTGTCTTTAATCAAATATTCATGATGATATTTCTGAGTATATGGCTCAGGAGATCAGGAGTAATGACCGGAGCAGAATGGATTAAATTTAGATTTGGAAGTAGCAAAGGTGCCGAGCTTTCTCATAATATAGTCGTTTTATTCGCAGTGGTTGTTGTGATCACCTATGTAGCTTATGGATTCATTGGTATAGGAAAATTTGCAACCGTTTTCATCCCTTACGAACTTTCTTCAGTCTCTGAAACCAATGAAATGCTATATGGATTGATCATCACCTTACTAACTACCATTTATGTAGTAAAAGGAGGAATGTATAGTGTTGTATTCACTGAAATTCTTCAGTATGCTATTATGACTGTGGCAAGTATTGCCATAGGAATAATAGCCATACAACAAGTATCACCTGAATTACTACAACAATATGTTCCCGATGGGTGGCACAAGATCTTCTTTGGCTGGGAATTAAGCCTCGACTGGAGTGGTCTTATGGCTTCTGCCAACACCAAAATTGCACAAGACGGTTGGGAGCTCTTTACCATCTTTTTCATGTTGATGCTGATGAAAGGCATTCTTCAATCTATGGCGGGGCCAGCTCCGAATTACGATATGCAAAGGGTGTTATCAACACGTTCACCCAAAGAAGCCGCTATGATGAGTGGTTTTGTCAATCTCGTCTTACTTTTCCCAAGATATATGTTGATTGCAGGTTTGACCATTTTAGCCTTGGTATTCTTTAGTGCCGAACTCAATAATATGAGGGCAGATGTTGATTTTGAACTCATCTTACCTTTTGCCATCAGAAACTTCGTCCCGGTCGGTTTAATGGGAATTTTGATTGCTGGCCTTTTGGCAGCCTTTATGTCATCCTTTGCAGCAGCAGTAAATTTTGCTCCGGCTTATCTGGTAAATGACATCTACAAAAAATACATCCACCCCAATGGTACGGATAAAGAATATGTACGTATGAGCTACCTAGCCTCAATAGCTGTAGTAGTTATGGGTACTTTATTTGCCTTGGTCATCAATAGTATTAATGAATTGATTGATTGGTTTGTAGCTGCACTTTATGGTGGCTATACAGCAGCCAATCTTATAAAATGGTATTGGTGGAGATTCAATAGTTATGGTTATTTCTGGGGTATGGTTGGAGGTATACTGGCAGCATTGGTCTTACCAGTGGCTTTGCCCAATTTATCTGCATTGGAAGGTTTCCCCATCAATCTGGGCATATCATTAATTGGCTGTATTGTAGGAAGTTTGACAACCCCACCGGATGATATGGAAGTATTAAAAGGTTTTTATAAAAAAACCAGGCCCTGGGGATTCTGGAAGCCTGTGCTGGAAAAGTTACAAAAAGAAAATCCCAATGTACAACCCAACACCAATCAATGGAGAGACCTGTTCAATGTTGCTATTGGTATTGTGTGGCAAACATCACTAACAGCTGCTCCTATTTTCCTGGTGATACAAGACTTCACAAGCATGTTTATCAGTTTGGTAGTTGCTCTTGCCGGCACCATCATCTTAAAATACAATTGGTACGATAAAATAGAAGATTATCCTCAAGACCTGAATGAGCTTGAGGAAGAAAATAATTATTCAGAAATTCAAAATCTTGTTTCTAATGAAAGCTAGAAATAGACTACACATACTTTACCTGATTTTAGGTTTGTTGGCTTCCTATTCTTTTTTAAATCCTGTTCAAGCTCAGGGATTAAAGCATTTTATAACAACAGAAGGCGACCAACTAATGAATGGTGAAGAGCCATTCAGGTTCATCTCTTTTAATATACCCAACCTGAACTATATAGAAGATGAAATGGCTTTTCATGAAACCAACCCTTATGGTTTGCCCAATGAATACGAAATGAGAGATGCGCTTTCCACCATCAAAGAAATGGGTGGCCAGGTAATCAGAATGTACACCTTTCCGGTATATAGCGAATCATTTCCCGAAGATGCTCCTACCTATGTAGAAGGTCCCGGCAAATTTAATGAAAGAGCATTCAGAACCATGGACACGTTATTGGCACTTGCCAATGAATATGAGATAAGAATCATTATCCCATTTATCAACAATTGGAAATGGATGGGTGGCAGACCTGATTTTACTGCTTTTCACGACAAACCTACAGATGCATTCTGGACAGACCCCAAAATCATAAAGGACTTCAAAAAAACCATCAAATACATTTTGAATCGAAAAAATACTGTAACAGGTATTAAGTACAAAGAAGATAAAGCCATATTGTGTTGGCAATCAGGAAATGAGTTGCAAAGTCCGGTGGAATGGGTGCTTGACATCGCAAAATTTGTCAAGAAAAATGATAAGAACCATCTATTTATGGATGGTTATTACTCATTGGATCACCATCCTTTTCATGAAGAGTCAATAACATCAGAATATGTTGACATCATCACTACCCACCATTATGAAGCCAATCCTGCACATACCATTAGAAACATCAAAAAGAAAGCCATGGAATTGAAGGGCAGAAAACCTATGGTGATCACTGAATTTGGTTTTATCAGTACAAGTGCCATAGAGACCTTTTTAGATACAGTCATCCAGCACCAAAATATTGCGGGTGCACTAATTTGGAGTCTCAGATACCACCATAGAAATGGAGGCTTTTATTGGCACTCAGAACCCATGGGAAGTGGACTCTACAAAGCTTATCATTGGCCTGGATTTACATCGGGACATCAATATGACGAAGCTAACCTGATGCAAACCATGCGCAATAAAGCTTTCGAAATACAAAATAAACCTGTTCCACCCGTATCCATTCCCTCTGCTCCTGAAATGCTTCCCATTATGCACGTTAGTTGTATCAAATGGAGAGGTGTGATGGGCAGTTGTGGCTACAATATTGAAAGAGCTGATTCACCAGAAGGACCATGGACAGTCGTAGGTTTTAATGTAAGTGATGCCAACAATCCAGTATTCCCAGGTTTTCATGACAAAACTGCAAAAATTGGTGCCACCTATTACTATAGAGCGAAAGCGATGAATAGTAGTGGAATATCTGATGCCTCTGAAGCAGTAGGACCTGTATTAGTGGGTTCTCAAAAAGTAATTGATGACATGGAAAATAAAGGGATTTGTTTTCATGCTTCAGAAAATATACAAATAGAAACCAGTCAAAACAGAAGTTATAAAGAAGATTTGAGTAGAATGACAGGTAAGAAGGGAGACGAATTGATTTATTTTGTTCCTGGGCAACTCCAAAAAATGGACATCTACTGTTTTGAAAAAAAGGAGGAAGCCATCAGTGTTTGGGGGTCAACTAATAATGAAGACTTTTTTCCATTAGAAGCCCAAGCTCACCATTACATCAACTCCGAAACCAACTATGACTATGATAAACCGGTATTGTATCGTTCTCCACAACATAATGTCGTACGATATATCAAAATCAAGTTTGAAAAGACAGCCAGTCTATCGAGAGTAGAAATTGAGTACACCGATAAAAGCAATAACTCAAAAGAAGCATTAAAACCATAGAAAGTAAAATGAATACTACATTTAAAAATAAAGTTGAAGCTCTATTGGATCAACATAAAGATTTGGTTTCCAGGACTAATAAGCCATTAGATCTCAATAATGGGATTTACAAAAGGTATCAACATCCCATCATTACTGCTGCTCATACTCCTATTTTCTGGCGTTATGACCTGGATGAGTCCACCAATCCATTATTATTGGAACGACAAGGCGTCAATGCTACTTTTAACGCAGGTGCCATCTATTGGGAAGGAAAATATTTGCTGGTAGTGAGAGTGGAAGGAGTGGATAGAAAATCGTTCTTTGCAATCGCTGAAAGTCCCAATGGAATTGATAATTTCAAGTTCTGGGATTACCCTATAACTATGCCTGAAACAGAAGAACCTGATGTCAATGTGTACGACATGCGCCTGACAGTACATGAAGATGGATGGATTTACGGTTTATTCTGCACAGAAAGAAAAGATACTTCTGTCAATGATACTTCCTCAGCTAGTGCACAATCTGGTATTGCCCGCACTAAAGACCTGATCAATTGGGAAAGATTGCCAGATTTAAAGACACCTTCTCAACAACAACGCAATGTGGTTTTGCATCCTGAGTTCATCAATGGTGAATATGGCTTTTACACTCGTCCACAAGATGGCTTTATCACTGTTGGTGGAGGTGGTGGCATTGGTTGGGGGACTTCAAAGTCGATCAATCCCGCAGTAGTAGACAAAGAAGAGGTCATTGAAAACCGAGTTTATCATACCATCAAGGAAGTTAAAAATGGCCAAGGCCCAACACCGATAAAAACAGAGAAAGGCTGGTTGCACCTAGCACATGGAGTAAGAAATACAGCTGCAGGTTTACGCTATGTACTTTATATTTTCATGACCGATTTGATCGAGCCTTGGAAAGTAACCCATTTACCAGCAGGGCATTTTATTGCTCCGGAAGGTGAAGAAAGAGTGGGTGATGTGTCTAATGTTGCTTTTTCTAATGGCTGGATTGTAAATGAAGCCAATGAAGTCTTTATTTACTATGGCTCTTCAGATACACGTATGCATGTAGCTACCAGTACTTTGGAACGTTTAGTTGATTATGCCATTAACACACCAAAAGATGGATTGCGCTCAGCACTGAGTGTAAAAGTTAGAAATCAAATGATTGAGAACAATTTAAAACTGATGCAGCAGCATCAATTTGCTTAATTTAGGGTGTGATATGAATACAATAATTGCCAAAAATAAATTAGATCAGTTACAATTGTCTGCCAGCAATGAACTGGATGAAATATTACAATGGTGGAAAGAAAACATGCTCGACAATGAGCATGAAGGATTTTATGGTCAAATGGATGGAAATAATCAACTGTTTCCCGATGCCCATAAAGGAATTATCCTTAACACAAGATTACTTTGGTCTTACAGTGCCGCATCCCGGATAAACAAGAATGCTGGCTATAAAGCATTAGCAGATAGAGCATATCAATATATTTTAGATCACTTTTGGGACGTAGTATATGGTGGAGTTTATTGGATGTTGGATCACCAGGGAGAATTGGTCAATGGTAAAAAACAGATTTATGCACAATCCTTTGCCATATATGCTTTTAGTGAGTATTACCTGTTAACTAAAATTCCACAAAGCAGAGAGAAGGCAATCGAGCTTTTTTGGCTCATCGAAAGATACAGCAGAGATAGCCAATTGGGAGGGTATTACGAAGCTTTCTCTGAAGAGTGGGATCATTTAGATGACTTAAGGTTGAGTGAACACGATATCAATGAAGCCAAAACCATGAATACCCACCTTCATGTATTAGAGGCCTATACCAATTTGTACCGCATATATCAACATGAATCGTTAAAGCAAGCCATTGTTCACTTAATTAATTGCTTTAAAAATAAGTTTATAAATCCTCTTAATCATCATCTACAACTTTTTTTTGATGAATCCTGGCAATTAAAATCACATGAAATTTCCTTTGGTCATGACATTGAAGCCAGCTGGCTTCTATATGAAGCTGCTGAAGTGATCGGTGATCCTCTAGTCCTTGAATCTTGTAAGAAATTGTCTGTGGACATGACAAATGCGGTCATCAAAAGAGGACTAGACTTGGATGGGAGTCTTTTCAATGAAGGGCATGGGAATGCAATTACTGATGACGATAAAATTTGGTGGACACAAGCAGAAGCTGTGGTAGGATTTATGAATGCTTTTCAACTTACTGGTAATCTTCAATACCTTGAAAACGCACTTTCAGTATGGCAATTCATCGAAGAATACATCAAAGACGACGACAATGGAGAGTGGTTTTGGCGGACAGATAAAGTAGGTACACCAATCAAAGGTAAAGAAGATAAAGCTGGACTATGGAAGGCTCCATATCATAACTCAAGAGCTTGTATAGAAACAATAAGAAGAATCGATTCAATCAAAAAAGAGCCAGTGTAGGGCGTAGAGGGCCTCTACACCTTACACAAGTACATTCTACTACTTAATTCTTTTTAGTAGACTTCTCCCCTTTTTACTCTATCCGGACTTTCTATTTCTTGCCCTAAGTGGAGCGCTGGTATTTTTACATTCAATTGTACATTTTCTGTAGTACGATATTGCAAAAACGGCTGTCACATATTTGCTATTTCTTTCAAAAGAGAGGTGGATATGTAACATCTTTCTTAGGCTTTTATTAAATTTATGTAAACAAACAGCCTTAGCTAGTGTATGAAACTTACTTTTCAGTATAGTCTATTTGTATGGACTATCATATTCTTATCGTTATTATCTACCACTCAGCTCTCTTCACAAGCTAAGCGTTATAAGTTTGAGCAATTATCGTCCACACTCAGTCTACCCAACCATACCATAAATACCATTTTACAAGATCACAAAGGTTTTTTATGGATAGGAACTTGGTCCGGTTTATTTCGTTATGATGGCTACAATTTGGTTTCCTACCAACAATCCAATTTCAATGAGCATCAGCTAAAAAGCAATAAGATCACTTCCATTTTTGAAGATAGCAAAGGCAACCTTTGGATAGGAAGCCGCAACTCAGGTTTTTATAAATATGATTACGCCAATGATCATTTTACACAATATAAGCATGAGCCCAACAACCCAAAGAGCCTAAGTAATGATAATGTCTGGTGTGTTTTTGAAGACAATCAGGGATACATTTGGGTAGGTACAGAAAAAGGCTTGAATCGATTTAATACTGAGGCCCAAACTTTCCGTGCTTTCGTGAGTGGCTCAAAAGATGAAAACGCCCTAAGCAACTGTTTTGTGTATTCTATCTGTCAATCAAAAGACGATTTGTTGTGGGTAGGTACCGAGAACGGTCTTAACCAGTTAAAATACAATCCTGAGCTTGATGATTATTCCATACTGTCCTTTTCTCTAAGTAAAAATGATGCTTCCATTGATTTTGAGCAACCTAAGTTGGACGACTACATTTATCATATTATCTATGATAAATTTCAAGCCAATACTTTATGGGTAGGGACAAAAGCTGGTATAAAGCAAATAAATTATAAAGGTCATTCTGGACAAGTGAATATCAAGCATTTGAATAGCAAAACATTGCAAAAAAATAGCCTTAGCAATAATTTTGTAATGGACATTATTCAAACAGCTGATAACAAGCTTTGGATAGCCACCATGAATGGTTTAAACTTACTAAATCCTAAAAACTTACAGTTTCAAAGGTTTGAGGATGGAGATTTAAACAACAATTCGGTAAAATCTCTTTATCTCGACCGAACATCCATCCTATGGATCGGTACAGAAAATGGAATCAATAAACTCAACCTGAACAAAAAGCCATTTTACACGCTTAAATCAGATCAATCCAAGCAAGGCAGCAACAACATGTTTGCTACCCTCACAAAAAGTGAACAAGAAGGAATCATATGGGCCGGTATTAGAGGCAAAGGTTTGAGTAAAATCGAATTGAATACGACGGATTACAATAATTATAATATCAGTAGTTTTGATTTTCCAAATGCCCAAACAGCTGAATTGACTAAAGTTATTTCAGATATAATAACAACAAAAGAAAAAGAGCTCTGGATAGGTACTCAAGGGGCAGGAATCATAAAATTAAAAGAGACAGAAATACTCAAGAGTAGTACAGAGGGTTTTGAACAAATTCTCAAAGGAGATTCAGACGCTAATCTTGCTGATGACTATGTTATGTCCTTGTTGGAAACTCAAAAGGAAAACATCTGGTTGGGGTATTGGAATGGAGGCCTGGATGTTTACAATAAAAACAACAATCAATTTATTTCCTTTTCAAGCAGCTCTGATAATAAAGTTGATCTCACAAAGTTTCCTAATGTCACCTTAATTGAAGCAAAAGTAGAAGGTATTCCCTATTTATGGGTAGGTACCAGAGGAAATGGAATGATGCAGTTTTATTACAATGAGATTGCATCCACTCTTACTCTCGTTAATCATTATCACCAAGATGCAACTTCAAATAATCAAATATCTAACAATTTTATCAACTCCATTTTTGAAGATAATGAAGGAAATATTTGGATAGGTACAGAAAATGGTGCCAACCTATTGGAAATAAAATCTAAAAAGATACAGCGTTTTTTGAAAGAAGATGGCCTGTCGGATCGCATCATTCAGGATATAAGGCAAGACAGCATGGGAAGGATATGGATGAGTACGCAAGAAGGCCTTTCCTGTTTATGGTTTACCAAAGAGGGCGTTGAAATTAATAATTATGATACGGGAAATGGTTTAGAAGGTAAATTTTTTAATACCAATGCAAGTTGTATGCTACAAAATGGCCATTTAGTATTTGGCTCTACAAATGGCATTAGCATTATTGATCCTACCAATATTACATTAGATACCATTGCACCGCAAGTAGTTTTTACTAACCTAAAGCTATTCAACAAGAACGTTCCCGTTGCTAAAAATAAAACTGGGAATTATTCATTGGAACAACACATATCAGAAACAAAAGCCTTAGATTTTAAATACAATGAAAATGTGATTTCTCTTGAGGTGGCAGCTCTACATTTTGCCTATCCTTCAAAAAATAAAATCGCTTATAAATTAGACGGATTTGATGAGCAATGGTTTTACACTGATGCCAACCAACGAAATATACATTACACCAATTTACCTTACGACAACTTTGTATTAAAAGTAAAAGCTGCCAATCCTGATGGAATATGGAGTGATCCAATAGAAATGAAAATAAATGTGAGCCCCCCTTTGTGGCTGACTACCTGGGCTTATGCCTTTTACTTTATTTGCTTCCTGGGTATTCTCTATGGTGTGAGGCACTTAACCCTAATAAGAGCTAACCTGAATAATAAAATCAAACTAGAAAAACTTGAAAAAGAAAAGCTAAAAGAAGTAAATAAACTGAAGCTGCAGTTTTTCACTAATATATCACATGAGCTCCGCACACCACTGACTTTAATTATGAGCCCTTTGGAACAATTAATCAAAGATCATGTAGGCAATAAAAAAGTAAAGAACACCTATGTCCGCATGTTCCAGAATGCGAATAAGTTGTTACATATGATCAACCAATTGTTGGACATACGCAAGAGTGAAGAAGGATTATTCAAGCTCGAAGTAGCAGAAGGAGATTTTGTGAAGTTCATGAACGAGATTACCATTTCTTTTAAAGCCTTAGCACAAACAAAAGATATTCAACTCATTTTTAATCAACCAACTTCCCCTATCAATCTATGGTATGATAGAGATCAAATGGAAAAAGTATTTTTCAATCTACTATCCAATGCTATTAAGTTTACATTAGCGGGGGGCAGCATACGGATCGATCTCAAGGATAATAAAATACCTGATCAATTGAGCGTAAGCATTAAAGATACTGGCTGTGGCATTCCTGAAGACAAATTGCCCTATATATTTGACCGATTTTATCAAGTAGATCAAAATGGTACCAATAAAGGAGGGACGGGTATTGGATTAGCATTGACTCAAAGCATAGTAGAATCACATAGTGGAAGTATTCAGGTACAAAGTGTAGTAGAGAAGGGTACTTCTTTTCAGGTGAATATCCCATTTGGAAAGCTGCATTTTAAAGAAGGAGATTTGATTTCTCAGTTTAAAAATAGTGAACACCCTTACCATTATCGTATAAACGAGACCATAGAACCGTTGGATGAAGTGGCTCTTGTCAATAAAAATGGTGAAAAACCAACTATACTGCTCGTAGAAGACAACAACGATATTAGATCCTATTTAAGAGAGAACTTACAACAAGATTATGAAATATTAGAAGCTGAAGATGGAGCACAAGGCTTAGAAATCACTTTAAAAAAACTTCCTAATCTGATCATTAGCGATATTGCTATGCCTAAAATGAATGGCTTAGAAATGTGTCAACAAATCAAGTCAAATATAGTATCCAGTCATATTCCCATTATACTTTTAACAGCAAGAACCAGTTTGATTTTTAGAATAGATGGTTATGAAACAGGAGCCGATGATTACATCAGCAAGCCATTCAATATGAAACTACTAAGAACAAGAGTAGCCAATCTCTTGAGGACTAGAGAATTACTTTGGAAAAAATACAGCGACCATCTGAGTATACAACCTTCAGAAATCAACATCAACTCCCTGGATCAGGAGTTTTTACAGAAAGCAATAGAGCAAGTGGAAGCTAATATGGATGACTTTGAGTTTTCAGTTGAAAAACTGGCTTTTTCTTTACACATGAGTCGCATGCAACTTTATAGAAAAATGAAAGCCTTAACTAATAATAATCCCAATAGCTTCATTCGTACTATTCGATTAAAAAGAGCAGCTCAGTTATTAGAAGCCAATAGATATACAGTAGCAGAAGTTACTTATAAAGTTGGGTTTCAGGATTTAAAATATTTTAGAGAACGCTTCAAAAAAGAATTTGGCCTCAGTCCTTCCGAATATTCTTCCAAAGCCATAAAAAGTAAGAAAGTAGACAAGTCGATATAAAAAAAGCCATTCACAAGATTGTGAATGACTCTACCAATTAGTAATGTATGAAACTTAAGTCTTTAGTAATTTTATTAAACACAGTTTGCCGCGCTGGCGATGAGGCAATT
>JBCBCD010000058.1:0-14881 GCA_038530915.1 Bacteroidota bacterium | reverse complement strand
CTTACCTTCCCCTTTTGTTACCTGCAGATCTGTATTGGGATCAGCCATCAAATGGGCCCTGATTATCTGATTACTAAATGGAACCACCAATCGGCCATCTTCCGGCCAATCAAATACATGCAAATACAACTTTTGCCCCTTCATGGTAGCTCTACCCCATGACAGAAAAGGGAATGGTCCCGCTTGGGTTCCGTAAACTGCATCACCGTTAAGCGCTAGCCATTTTCCTATCTCACGCAAGTTTTTTTGACAAACTTTGGGTATCACTCCATATTCATTTGGTCCTACATTTAATAAGAAGTTTCCTCCTTTACTTACAATATCAATCAGCTTCCGGATAAGCTCTGAAGTACTTTTCCAATTGTCGTCCCAGGCATTATAGCCCCAGTGTGTATTCATAGTCATGCATACTTCCCAGTTTCTACCCGAATAGCCTGTGGCGGGAATATACTGTTCTGGGGTTTCCAGATCTCCACCTATTTCCGCGCCCAGTCGATTATTGGTGATGAGGTTTGGATAAGGTTCGGTCAATTCGGCAAGTTTAACGGCCATTTCTTTGGTCATATAAGCTGGTGTATCCCACCATAGCACAGCTATATCACCATAATTTGCCAGAATTTCTTTTACCTGTGGATAGGCCACTTCTTCTATGTATTTACTCATATCTCCTGCTTGGGTATCGTCCCACTGTTCATTGTTACGCACTGCGCCACCAGGATGATACCAATCCTGGGCCTGCGAATAGTAGAAACCCAGTTTCATATTATTTCTTCTGCAAGCTTCTGCAAGTTCTTTCAAGGGATCACGCTTGAAAGGTGTCGCATCTACAATGTTGTATGTGTCTGTTTTTGTTTCAAACATGGCAAAACCATCATGATGCTTAGCCGTGATAACAATGTATTTCTGACCAGCAGTCTTGGCTAGCTGCACCCATTCCTCTGCATTGAATTTTGTTGGATTAAAATTATTTGCCAACGCTGAATAGTCTGCACGTGAAATTTTTGCATTTTTCATTATCCATTCACCATAGGTTGTTTTATCACCCCATTGACCCGCTGGAATCGAATAAAGTCCCCAATGAATGAACATCCCAAATTTGGCTTCCTTCCACCAAGCCATGCGGGCATCTTGCTCTTCCAAGGTTTCTTGCTTATTATTTTGCGCCAGGATATTTCCAGAAAATGCGATTAGACAATAAACAGTCAGTATGAGATATTTGAGGACGTTATTATTCATGCTAGAGTTAATTCTATTTGGCTTTATATGATTTAAATTTCTCTTGAATCTCATCAGAAGAAGGACACTCAACAGGCGTGATTCCTAATGCATTAGCTATATACTTTGCCGATTCAATGCCTTGCAAACGAGAACCCTCAGGTTTATAATGAACGTCGCTAGGCGCTTGATTCAAGTTTTTAACCTTGTTTTTAGTGAAAGTAAACAAGTCGTTAACCTGGATATCTTTATGTTTTCTGAGCACTTGATGTGCCGCTTTGTTAAACCGTATGGAGTCTTTAGCATATCTCCCATTAGCACCTTCAGGTATTGGGGTGGTCGTCGCAAAAATTAATTTGGCTGTCGGGTATGTCTCTTTGAGATAGCCAATAATCTTCTCAAGATTTTTCTTATATGTTTTTATTGAAGAAACTTGACGACCATTTTCTTTGTCAAGCTTGCGGTCTTCATTAAGATATTTAAGATCATGAAGCCCGACGTTAAAGTGGATAACATCCCATTTGAAATTCCAACCACCCGGCAAATGAGGTTCAAACATAGCGTTTTTCAAAGCTTCCATGTAAGAGATAAAAGCACCACTGGCGCCTCCGTTTTCATGAATTCGAAACACATCAGCCTTACTCGCTAATGAAGCTCTTATGTATTCAGTATAACCAATGGAAATAGAGTCTCCATAAATGAGAACTTTCGGCAAGTTCGCAGTAGGCTCTATGTATCTAAATGGGTATCTCTTTCGGTTAAAATTACTCAGGTTGTGCCATGCTTCTTTACAAACTTCACACAAGTTTTGAGATTGCTTGGCAATTGCATGAAATGGTACAAATACAGACATACCTGCAATACCTAAAAGTCTAATTACGTCTCTTCTCTGCATAATATGTTGAGTTTCTTTGATCTCTATTTTTTCTTATGTTCTTCTCTATCTGTGTCGACAAAATTTTGTTAGGGGAAATGAGGAATACAACTAGTGTAAGAAGTAGTCTCATTTCATAAGTTATAATTAACCCCCATTTAGGATTTTTTGTAAGCAAAAAAAAAACTTCAATACAAATAAATCGACTTTGACATCAATGCGACGGTATGATTTGCTTATTTAAAAGGGGTAAATGGGTACTTACAAGAATATAACTAGTTTCGAGCAGTCAAACGTTGAAGAAAACAAGCTACTCCTATTTAACAGTTAGGTGTTACAATATCTTCATTTCCCAATGTATGGATGGTAGAAGCCCTCTGATCATCAGCTAGAATAAATAGTTACTTCATATTCTTTCCTATTCAGCTCTGAAGAGTATAAGTTCCTTCAGCGATGGGGGTTTTTGCTCATTTTTAACGATTAGTCGGAATTTTTGGGCCTTTAAAGGTGTAAATGCCTTGGTATGTCCTGTGCCTTTTGTTTTGGTCGTAAAAATTGATTTCCACTCCTTTCCAGCCAAATACTGGAGTTCAAGTTCTTGTGACATGTGATCCCAGGGATACCAAGGTTCAACCACCGTCAGACATTGTATATCCACCGCTTCGCCAAGATCAATCTCTAGCATTCCCATTTTCTCTCCCTCAGGGGCACTCCATCTATTGTTAGAATCGCCATCAGTCAAAAAACTTGCCTCACTACCCGCTGCTAATATAGAAGCACTGACTAATGCTCCATTTGATGGAATGGGCTTAACATCAGGTATCCCTTCATACTCAAGTTCGATTACGGAGGCAATCTTGTCCGGGGCATAGGAAGGGAGGCTGATAATGGACTTACCTTCACCTTTTGTTACCTGCAAATCTGTATTGGGATCAGCCATCAAATGGGCCCTGATTATCTGATTACTAAATGGAACCACCAGTCGGCCATCTTCCGGCCAATCAAATACATGTAAATACAACTTTTGTCCCTTCATGGTAGACCGACCCCATGACAGAAAAGGGAATGGTCCAGCCTGGGTTCCGTAAACAGCATCACCATTCAATTCCAGCCATTCTCCTATCTCACGCAAGTTTTTTTTGACAAACTTCGGGTATCACTCCATATTGATATTGTAAGTAAAGGAGGAAACCTCTTATTAAATGTAGGGCCAAATCAATCAGCTTCCGGATAAGCTCTGAAGTACTTTTCCAATTGTCATCCCAGGCATTATAGCCCCAGTGCTTATTCATGGTCATGTATGCAATTTAAGCGGCTTCTTTTTCAGTTATGCCTTGTTAAAAACCAGTTGCGATATCAATCGCGTCTAGTTTTTGCCTCGCCTAATGAAAAAATCTGCTCGGCTAAAATTTATATTTCAATTCTGTGAATTACTTAAAACGATTTAATTTTTTGTATTCAATATATGTTTGCCCAGATTATCGAACTTCAATAGCCTCTGGTTTCCATTAGCTAGTTACTTCGTATTTTTTGGTTATTAATTGCTCCGTTGAAGCGGAACTGCTCCTCAAGAGGATATTTATAGGTACTGAGGTCTTTCACTATTTTATCATAATAATACGATTCGCTTGGAATGGCATAATCTTGCCAAAACTGGTCGTTGAAGATGTAAGGTGCCTCGTAGATATCTTTGTCTCTATTAATGTTTTCTACGGGTTTCAGCTTTTGCTCACTCCCTAAAACAATGTTAGTTGCATAAGACTCAGTTATTTGTCCTGAATTTTCGGGTAATTTTTCTGGCAAATGATTTTTCCAATGATCTGGATATTGACTGGGAGCCGAACCTTTCCATTTATCGTGTAATTCTTTCGTAAACTTTAATTCTCTTCGCTGGTATACCAAATACATTTTCCCCTTGTACTTGGCGTAATGATGGCTACTAGCAAACCAGCTTCCTTCCACGTCAACCCTAAACAATTCGTAGTTATCAGAACCTACGTAATAGGTTGAAACCGCATCTTTGAAGATCAAAACATCCTCACCATCATAAGTGGTAACACCAACTTTTTCTAAATTATTGGCACGCTTTACAATTCTATTAAGGACGGCTGCATTTTTAATTCTCTCATTTTGATAAAACCCCTGTAGTAATGGATTTAAGCCACTAGGATACTTGTAGGTCCGGTAATCATCACTAATTCTAAGTTGCAAGAGATTAATTTTTAAGCTCTCTGCAGATCTTTTCTTGTAACCTTTCTTGGCATATACTTCCGCAACTGCTTCTACGAGTAATTTGAATTCACCTTGCTCATAGGAGGCTTTTCTAAAGAAAATATCCGTTCTAAAGTCTTCTGTAATGTAATTGTTCTCAATATTTTCTTTAACTCTTTCAAATATGGTTTTAGGCGGAACCACAGTGACTGTTTCAAGCAGTATCGTTGATTCTCTAATGTAGATTTTGTTTTGTTGTTTTTTCAGATACGCCATTACAGGGATCTCCTTAGTATCAAAACCCATGGTCTGTACGACCAACGTATCGTTAAGGAATTCGTCTTCTATCGATAATGCAAAAAAACCTTCTAGGTCAGTAACTGCCCCAGTGCTTAGCTTCTTAAGAATGACGTGACAAAAAGCTGCAGGTTCTTTGGAAGCAGCGTTCATAACCTGCCCCTGTATAACAGTCGTCTGAGCCATAATCAAGGAGCTTAACTGAAAGAAGATTATAGAACAGATTATTTTTTTTAGGAAACACATAAATTATTTATTGATAAGTAGACAATTTTATTTTGATAACTTACTTTTTAGACAACTTCTACTATAAATCTGCTCACTTACTTGATCAAAATATAGAATTCTATATCAAAGATATTTCTCAATCTCCTGCGCCACTTTTTCGGCTAGCTTTCGAGAACCAGCAGGTCTAAAATGCACGTTATTAGGAAACTGCCATTCCTCCATATTTGGTTGTACGAACGCATTTAAATCATTTATTGGGATGTCATACTTCTTCATGATTTTAAAAGCAATTCTATTGTACACCTCAGCTTGATCAGCTCTGCGAAGTGGACCTTTAGGTTTATCCGGAAAAGGTGTCGTGTTGGCAAAAATGCATTGCGCATTTGTTGATTTCAGCTTCTTTGCTATTTCTTTTAATTGCTTTTTGTAAACAGATGGCTTTGCCTGCTGGGGATCGTTAGGGTTGGTGCTGTTTTTGCCGTTATTCGCATCCACATGTTTAAGATCGTGTAAGCCAAAATTAAAATGAATGACGTCCCACTTGGTTTGTATAGCTAACCAGGTATCCAAGTGCTTAACCCCAGCAGTTGTCCCGCCACAATTCCAAGGTTTTCCATCCGCTTGCATTGGCCTGTACACATTAGCCTTCCCATCTAACGCCTGTCTCACCAAGTCTGTGTAACCTATAGATATAGAATCTCCAAGGATTAGCACATTTGGCAATGCTGCTAACTGTATTGGTCTTGACCAGGCTTTAGGAATCATAAGAGTTACTGCTGCACCAAATGACAGTCTATTAATAAACTTTCTTCTTTTCATAGGTCTAACTTCATTTATATTGAAGAATTGCTTTTCACCGTTTTTTTACAAGAGAATAAGTATGTTCCACAGCTTGATTTATGCGCCATAGCTTTTTTCTTATTTCATCTGCTCTATTAATGATTTCACTTTCCATACTTTTTATCACTAAATACTGTTCTTGCTTACGTTTGACCCAAGGAAAGTGAGACTGGCCACGAATCTTTTCCTGGTGCTTTTTGAAAAGTCTTTCAACTTCTTTCATGTCATAAGGAGCCTGAAGTTCTCTAAGGTTCTTATATTCAATCCACTTGATTGCTCGCAAAGAGTCAGAAACGGTTTTTGCAAGACGTCTATTCAATTGCAATAGTTCTTGTGATTGCTTGTGTTGGGGGGTCTCTAAACCTTCAAGATTAATACCATTTTGCAGTTGAAAAGATGTCAACTCACTCTGAATCAATTGATCATCTATATAGAGATCATAATTCCCGGGATCAAGTCCGTCCACGATCAGTATCTCTTGATTTAACTCTTCATCAAAAGGAATCATTGATCTTATCTTTTTGACTTTAGAATCAACTGGAAATGGAAGCGAAAAAGAGTGCACATTAAACTCAATGTTCTCTTCAAAACTGACTTTAGACAACTTACAATTTTGGCAATCTCCTGTGAGTTTGTTTGCGTCGATTACAATTTTGGAAACAAAAGGCGAATGTTCCTGACTTTTGAGGAAGGTGTAGGCCATGAAAAAATGACCTGGGTACCATGGATGTACACGATCTGAATTGATAAGCGAGAAAGAAGTATCAACCGATTGAACTCGATTCGCAAATGACGTCATGTTGTGATAAAAATCAACAACTGGCATATCATATTTCTTACCAAGATCGAATACCAGGTCGGCTAATATTCCAAGGCCATCGTTAACTCCATAATTCAACTTATCATTAATTTTTGCATTTTGCTCATACATACTTGGAGTCAACAGTATACACATAGTCCTTGATTTCTTTATCAGATAAAGCAACGAGTCCATTTGCTCAGCGTATAAGTCAATTCTACTTTGTTTTTCAGACCAGTTATTGTTGTCGTAGTTATTTGTATAAAGCCCTCGCTCAATATCATTCATTCCAAACATTACTGTAACCATAGCTAACTCATCACTACTTACATTTGATACCCATCGATTAATACCGTCAGTGGCTCTGTCTCCTCCAATGCCGTAATTGATATGATTGTATGGACTGTACGGATATCTAGTTAAGTTGAACAGATGAATGTATTCATGATATATACCATGATGTGTAATACTATTACCCAAAAAACCCACATTACTTTCCTTGGGGAAGAGTGGTACTGGCTTAGGAGTTTCTGTTACTTGCGCGAATAAAGTAGGTGAAAAAAAAAATGCGAAAATATTAAAGATAATTTTCATGTAACATTGATTATTTTTGGAAATAGCGCTTGAAGTTTGTCTGGCCAATTAACTCTTTTTCTACAAGCTGAATAAGTCCGTGATTTCTGGATTTAATTGAAAGGCCTTCTAATGGGTAACCTTTGGGTAACGACAAAGAGATTGGTTTAAATGAATCAGCCTTGGAAACAGGTATTGCATCAAGTGTTTCATTCTCTGACATTACGGTCAGTACATCATCTTCAATCAATGGCATGGTATATCTTAGTTGAAAAATCTTTTCCGTTTTGACTTCCATCACTGACATTCTGATTCCATAAGTAGCTCCTGCTTTCCATGCAGGTTGATCAGGGGCATATGCGCCGATATATGGCCGTTTAGAATCCATATTTACCGGGATAATCGTCCCCTTAGGATAGGGATAAGCCTGTAATGTATCTAAAGCGCTTTGAGCAATTTTATAGTTGCCTTTTTCAATATCCACCAATGGAAGTTGCCCGGGATACTCGTAGTTGCCCTTTTCATCGCCTACGTCAAGAGGAGTTCTCTTTTTCTTATCTGAAATATGCGAGTTACCTATGTTGTTATAGACGAAGGAGTTTTGGTTTTGGGCGTCCAAAAACTCTTTACCATCTTCAACCTGAAAGGCTTTTCTAGGCTCTGGACGACTTGGGAGGTAAACATCTCCGTAATTATTCCAACAGGTATTGTTAAATGCGGTATTTAAATCTCCTTTTATGGTGATGGCTCTGCCTTTATTGATGTTCCAAACCACATTATGATCTACGGTCAAACCCCTGGTTAGGTCATCTCCACGAATACCGGAAGCACCTACTTTCGCCTCATTGTCATGTACCCAATTGTGGGTAATTCTAGCATTCGTTGCCATAGTATTAGCGGTATAAATACTCGAAACATCATGACTTAATCGCCCTGATTGATAGACATTGTTATGACTACAGGTCCAACCTCCGCCTACCAGATGCATTCCTACATTACCAGTTCTGAAAACAGTATTCCTGGTAATTAAGCTTCCTTTACCACCTCCCGATATAGCCTTTTCATAAAGTGAACCTGAAGTACAGATGTCATGAAAAATTGAGTTTTTTAACACGTTTTTTTTACCGATAAACTGAATTCCATCGAACGAATAAGCCATATATAAGTCTTGACAGCTGTTATTCTGTCCACTTATTATTACTTTGGTAGAAGGTGCTCTTACTGTTCTTCCTTTTCCTCCTCGCACGGTCTCTCTAATCTCTACACTGTACGTTGGAAAAAGCCATGATACCCCTTGAATATCCAGATTGCTACAATTCAGTAAACGTGTTGCGCATCCAAAGAAAGTGATATTTCGAATCGAAATATTGTTCTTATTTTGTCCATTCAAGCCGTAATTCCGAACTTTAATTTCCACATTAGCTTCATCCAGATTTACTCCTTTGGGGGGTATTAAATAAAGGTCTGAGTTTGACTTGTCATAATAGTATTCTCCCGGATAATCTAAAAGGACGTACTTTCCTTGGATATAGAAATAATCATCTTTCCATCCGTTTTTTGCATACCAGCCTTTAAAAAACATGGGCGGTATGACAATGTCTTTTTCATATTCTACACTACCTGTTTCAGGATCGAATGCCAAGACTTCTCTCTTCCATGAAAAGAATTGGTGAATGATGTTTAAATAAATATCTGCTCCTACAATATCCTCCGGAGCTCCCTTTAACCGATTGGAATAGAGTCTTCCAAATTCTGATTCGTCGGTTACTTTTGCCCATGTATTCCGGTCTAAAAGTTCTTGATAGGTACAATTTGGCCACCTGGCCTCGAGCATTTGGTGCTTATCTACAAAAACTTGAAAACTGTTTTCAATAAACAAATCAGAAAGACCCCTTACATTTATTTTAGTGCTGTAAATGTTTTTTTCCTTATCTACGAGTTTCCATTTTTTGTCAATAGAACGTAGACCCGATATCTCTACGTAATCTTGCTTATAGGCCTGTATGGTGATAGGTTTATCTGGCTTTCCACTTGCTTTCAACTGAACTTCCTCCCTATAAGTACCTCCAAAAATGGTTAGAATATCACCAGGGTTTAGTTTTTTGACACCTTTAGAAATGGTTTTTAATGGCTGCTCAAAAGTTCCAGGATTTTTATCGTTTCCTTTTGAGGTAGAAACATAATACTCGGTTTGGCCTCTTGCGATCAGGGCAAGCAATAAGAGCATTGACGTCATTAATATGCTTAATCTACTGAATGTGATCTTCATTGTATCTTCTATTTTGTGCTACTGACAGGAGCATCGTGCTCCGTGGCATGTTTATCAAACTGGGGAAGGATTTTCAGGAGTTGATCTCTTTCTAACTGATGAGATTCCGATACCATATTCCAATCTGTAATTTTAGGATAGTTATCAAGATCTTCAGGTTCTACGGAAACGTCCCACCAGTCACCATTCATGTCTCTCAATACAAGTTCTCCTCTTATCGTTTGCCGTTCAAAAAGAAATGAGTAAATCCAATCTCTGTGCGTATCCTTATTTCCTGTTAGGTAAGGCACCAGGCTTTTTCCATTTAGTTCATAATCTGCTGGAAGTGTTACTTCCATTAGTTCTGCGAGTGTTGGTAAAATATCTGTTACATCACTTAGAATAGCTTGCATTCCTTTTTTCTTCATGCCTGGCATATAGATATAGAAGGGCACTCTGGGGCCCCTTTGTTTTTCCTTTTGCATCTTTCCATAGGCAAGTGTTCCATTATCGGCTAAAAATAGGATGATCGTGTTGTCTTCAATACCAAGGCTTTCCAGTTTTTGTAGGTATTGCCAGATCTGATAGTCCAGATAGTTGATATGATGATGAATACCTGGATCGGTAATGGTGCCATGAGTATCATAAACACCCTTATCTCCAGTAATCTTAGGATTGATTTTTTCGTATTTCTGGCCATCCCATTTGATTTTTGGGGTTCCTGGATACGAAAGAGGTTCTTTTTGTCCTATCCAATTAAATGCTGCATGCCCCAGGTGAGAGGTATGATAGATGAAAAATGGTTTATCCTCCTTGACTGCTTTATCTATTAAAGACAGGCTGAATTCCATCTCAATATCCGGCCCGTAAGTACTTGTTCCATATTGCTTTTTGTCCTTCTTGGTTTTAGGCCACCACTCATATGAGTTTGAACCTATAGGCCAATTCCAGGTCCCCACAGAGGGTTGCCAGAAAAAACTTGCATTATTCCAGCTTTGCCCCTTTACCTCCTCTCCGCTATCCGTATTGACCCATCCTTTTTTAGCTCCATCTGATTTTCTTTTTAGTATGAAGTCAGAGGAGGGATTCTTACCTTTCTTACCCAAATCATGACCAGGAGAAGTAAGCACTGCGTCAAATCCAAATTGACTTAAGTCTGAATTTTTCATTTGGGTTTTACCTACCCAAAGCGATCGATAGCCCGCTTGTTTCGCCACATGACCTATCATTAAAGGAGAACTCTTATAGAGTGGCCATATTTTTTTGTTTCCCTTTTCATTGACATAAGTGCCTATATCCTTGTTTTGCCACCACTTGTGTAAATGAGCGTATCTGCCAGTCATAATCGTTGCCCGGCTGGGGGAACAAACTGCATTTGCCCAGGCCGTTTGTATCACAGCTCCTTCCGTGGCTAGTTTATCAAGCATGGGAGTTTTAGCCCGATTTGCTTCATTAATTTTTCCTGGTTTGTAAGCCCCATGAGGTGGACTCCAAATGGTACTTTCATAGGTAGGAAATTCTCGCGCACTAATGTCATCTGCGTAAATCAGGATGATGTTTGGTTTTTGCTTTTGACCATTAAGCTGAGAAACACTGAAAAATGCTATGGCGAGCAATAATAAGTATCTATACATTATCTAATAGTTTATAAACCAAAAGAAAAGATTAAAGTCATCTTATAAACGGAAAGTTGGGTATAAGAAAGGGCGAAATGGGTAAAATTGTATGCTCTCGGTTCTGCTACGTGAGTTATCTCTGAGAAAACAGCTATTCGAATCAAAGCTATTCGACTGTAATTGAATAGACTTGTTTCGATGGGGTAGGATGTTGGTAAAATAAGACTATTTTTTATCCACATGAAGGCTTTTTGAAGGAGCCTAGCAGCGCTAAGCGACTGAAAAAAGACACAGTGTGGGAAAAAAAGAGCTAATTTTACCCCATTTTAATACCATTGAAACAAGTCTAATAATTATCAGGGGGCATTGGGGTAATTCTGACCTTTTTCCAAATAAGCACTTGTGATAATTAGGCAAATAAGCTTTCTTTAATTTAGAAGTGGGCTAATATTTTTTAATGATTCAGGTGCTAAAACATGGGATAATCAGTTCTTACAATGAAAGCCATCACCTCAGAATTAATAGAATTTCTACCCAAAATGATATCAAAACTATCAATAGACAGATAACAAAACTAGTACTCGTTTGTGGCTTAATCCTATCAATAAACCTTAAAGGTATTCAAGCTCAGAAACTTCCAGAAGTCCATTTTGAGGAATGGAAAATGGATATTGGTGCAGTGTTGTAGGAAGTCATAGTTCATCCCTTAAACTTATCAGTTTTTCCTGGAATATCCACCCAATCGAAAGCCGGTGCTTTTCCTTTAGGTTCTCTTTTCAACTTGTATTGGAAACGTCATCTTTCAGCCATGGCAGTATACGTCATGAACCAACATTTTTTGCATTCTTCAACCATGCCTTTAACCTGGAGGCATTGGCTTTACTAACAACAATTTTGTCCTTTTCCTGGGGCTGTAGGTTGACGACCAATCTGCCATTAAAGTACGTTTGAAGGGACTTGATAGCAGACCGCTGGATTAAATATTGCCGATTGGCTCGGAAAAACAATTCCGGATCTAAGTCGTTCTCCAAATCCTCCAGCTTCTCGTTAAAGCTTAAAGTTTGACCATTAGTATTTTTACCTTTGACAACTCCATTATGGATAAAAAAGAAAGCAAAGTCTTTGGAGGCAACCGGAATGAAGGTGTCCTTTTTTTGAACAAGGAATGAATTTCTATATTTTTTTTTTGGAGTATGCATGAGACTAATCAGCGTTTCAATTTGTCCAGTAGAAAAAAGCATCTTTTGGTGGGTGTCCTTAAACTTGAGAATGGATTTTTTCAATTCTATCTCCCGGATTGGTTTCAACAAATAATCGATGCTATTTAATTTGAAGGCCTGAATAGCATATCGGTCATACGCAGTAGTGAAAATGATAGGAGCCGCAGGTTCTACTTCCTTTACAATCTCGAAAGAGTTACCATCTGCCAGATGGATATCCATAAAAACAAGATCATACGTATTGTTTTCTTTAAAAAAAGCGATGGCATCCGACACGGTTTCGATCGATTGGATGATCTGGATTTCGGGTGCTACAGATTTCAGTAAGAACCGGAGGTTATCTGCTGCTGATTGCTCATCTTCAATTATTATAGCTTTCATTCTTCAGTATGGGTAATTTTACGATAAAATAGTTATTGTCCTGATTTATTTTAATGTCTCTCTTTTTTAAAAGTTTAAATCGTACGGATAAATTGACTAAGCCTAATCCTGTGCCTTCGGTTAAATCCCTTCTTTTATGAATTTGATTTCGAATGATTAGGTATTCTCCATTCGGATAGATCTCTAATAAAAGCGGTTGATTGGTTGAGACCGTGTTATGCTTAATGGCATTTTCTGCCAATAGTTGCAGCGAAAAAGAGGGAATTAACTCCTTTTTCCAATTTTCGGGAATTTGAACATCAACCTTGAATTTTTCACCAAACCGTTCTTTCTGTAGAAAAACATAGCTTTCCAGATATTCTAATTCATTTTGAATCGTAATGAAGTCATCTTCACTTCTAAGTAAAGTAGCCCGTAAAAGCCAGGATAATTGATCTACAAACGGTAAAGAACGATCGGATTTATTGCGAATCAATACTGTAAGCGAATTTAAAGCATTAAATAAAAAATGAGGGTTGATCTGGGAACGTAAAGCTTCTAACTGATGCTGTAGGGCACTTTGTTTTGCCTGTTCCTTTTCCAGGATGATTTGTTGTTGTTGAAAACTTAGATTGGCGAAGCGAGCTAGTAATAACAAGATAGGATGAGCAATCAAAAAATCGGTTGTTATTATCACAAACACATGTTTATTTTCTATGGAACCCGATAAAAAATTTACCATTACTAAGGTGGTTGTGATGAGACCCAATATGAATAGTCCAAAGTTAATAGTGATATTGAATGCTTTGCGCCTAAAGAAGCGGGCTTCCCATTTATCTTTCCAGATGATATTAAAACTCAATATTAAACAGGCATAAATAAAAAATAAAAGCATCCGTAGCATGAGTGCTTCCGTGGTTGCTCCATAGCTAGCAGCTATATCAGCACGGTTAGCCAACATTAAGAGCATGCGTTGGAAGTGCATTAATATCGTGATCGCCAACGCTCCAAAAATGATTATTTGAGTTTTATTTTTTTGCATATATATTGATTACAGGCATTGAAGTTGTCTAAAGTTTTCTCACCTACTTGCGCACAATGCATTATAAATCCTGAACTTCAGCTATTTTTCGTCTCGTCCGTACGGACGAAACTCAAAATGAGCTTTGTCAGTATTCATAAGTCATTGCGCTCACTGACGGCAGAAAACTTTAGACAACTTCATTGAAAATTAAGAAAAGTTTCGAAGCATTACTGGTGAAATCAAGGTGAACTGACCTGGGACGGATGTAAAGCAACTTTTTTGGGATGTGAAGTCTTTTATCGTCAAATATCCTCTCACATACTTATTTCTATTCTATCGTAAAATATAGTCAGGCCCTTTCAATTACCATTCAATCACTTCATTGGCCTCCAAGTAGAGTTCATGTTAACCACAGGTTGTTTTACTCAAATTTTGACAACGGGGCATTGACCTTTCCAATAGTTTTGAACCTGTAAAACATCCATTCACTCAAAATGTAGTCCAATGAAAAAGTTGTTATTATTTTCTTTACTCATCAGTTTTTTACTTTTCTCTGCGAGTTGCGACAAGGATGATGATCCAGTACCGGTTATTATAACCGCTGATTTTACCGCAAGCCAGTTGGTTATAGAGGAAGGTGACAGCATTGATTTCATCGATCTTTCAATGGGGGATCCGACATCTTGGAGTTGGACCTTTCAAGGAGGAGAGCCAGCTAGCTCTACGGAACAGAACCCTACGGTGAACTATTCGGTATCAGGTATGTATGAGGTTAGCCTGACGGTCACTAATGGAAATGCAGAAAATACAGCAATCAAGGCGGGCTATATTACCGTCGATGAAAAGCCGATACCTTTTCAAGAACTCTATGACCAAGGCATAGATAAATACCTCGGTGTTTTTACGCCAAGTAGTTCAAATACTACACCTCAAGGTGTTACTCAACATATCTTTACAGGTATTGATGCACCGATTTGCTTCACGGGTAATCAATTTTCGATGTTTACAAGAAATGGAAACGAAAACAACCTTTTGATTTTCCTACAAGGTGGTGGTTTTTGTAGTCCAATGGCCTGTGATGCTGTACCAACAGGTCTTCCGTTGTTTCCGTTAGGAATTTTAAATCCTAATGATGCACAAAATACCCTCTCTAATTACAACCTTGGATATGTACCTTATTGTGACGGCTCTGGCATGATGGGTGACAATGAAGTGGATAGCGATGGTGATGGTATGAACGATAGATTTTTCAAAGGATTGAAGAATTTATCTGCTTCATTAGACGTGATTGCTCAAACTTATCCTTCGCCAGATAAAATAGTGCTTGCGGGACAGAGTGCAGGCGGTTTTGCGGTTCATGCGGCATTGCCTTTGGT